>NZ_JBANEL010000021.1:0-105693 GCF_040187735.1 Comamonas sp. w2-DMI
GGCCGACGCGGTCAATGCGGCCACGCCGGTGCAGCCGCCTGCCGCAGCAGCGCCCGCGGCGGAGCCGGCCGGTTCCGCAGCGGCGGCAAGTGCAGCCGGCAGCGCTGCTGCCCAGGCTCCGGTGGCCGCCGCCCCTGCGCAAGCCTCTGGCGCCGTCCTGGAAATGCGCGCCAGCGCACAATCGTGGGTCAAGGTCCGGGATGCCAAGGGCAAGGTGGTGCTGGAAAAGACGCTGGCCAAGGATGAGGCCGTGACCGCCGGCGGCGAGCTGCCCCTGTCCGTGATCGTGGGCAATGCCAAGGGTACCCAGGTACTGGTGCGCGGCGAGCCGCTGGACATCGCGGGCACGCGCGACAACGTGGCCCGCTTCGAGGTGAAGTGATCCTCAAGGTGACAAGAGTGCAAGATTCCGAGAATTCGCAGCAGCCGGGCGAGGCGGCACCCATCGCGATCGCATCGCCGCTGCCGCGCCGCTCGCGCCAGGCGCGCGTGGTCTGGCGCAACAACGTGGTCACCGTGGGCGGCGACGCGCCCGTGCGCGTGCAGTCCATGACCAATACCGACACCGTGGATGCCGTGGAGACTGCCATCCAGGTGCGCCAGCTGGCCCAGGCGGGCTCGGAGATGGTGCGCATCACCGTCAACACGCCCGAGGCCGCGGCCGCCGTGCCCTATATCCGCGAGCAGCTGGACCGCATGGGCGAGTACGTGCCGCTGGTGGGCGACTTCCACTACAACGGCCACCGCCTGCTGACCGACTACCCGGCCTGCGCCGAGGCGCTGTCCAAGTACCGCATCAACCCCGGCAACGTGGGCAAGGGCGACAAGAAGGACCGCCAGTTCGGCCAGATGATCGAGATTGCCGCCAAATACGACAAGGCAGTGCGCATCGGCGTGAACTGGGGCTCGCTGGACCAGGAAATCATGGCCGAGCTGATGGATGCCAACAGCCGGCGTGCCCGTCCCTGGGATACGCGCCAGGTCATGTACGAGGCGCTGATCACCTCGGCCGTCTCGTCCGCGCGCCGCGCCGAGGAGATGGGCCTGAACGGCGACAACATCATCCTCTCGTGCAAGGTCAGCGGCGTGCAGGACCTGATCTCGGTCTACCGTGCGCTGGCGCAGCGCTGCGACTATGCGCTGCACCTGGGCCTGACCGAGGCCGGCATGGGCACCAAGGGCACGGTGGCCTCCACCGCCGCGCTGTCCGTGCTGCTGCAGGAAGGCATCGGCGACACCATCCGCGTCTCGCTCACGCCCCAGCCCGGCGAGGCGCGCGCGCAGGAAGTGGTGGTGGCCTCCGAAATCCTGCAGGCCCTGGGCCTGCGCGTGTTCGTGCCCAGCGTCACGGCCTGCCCGGGCTGCGGGCGCACGACCAGCACCACCTTCCAGGAGCTGGCCAAGCGCATCGACGACTTCCTGCGCGGCGAAATGCCGGTCTGGCGTGCCCGCTATCCGGGCGTGGAAGCCATGAAGGTGGCCGTGATGGGCTGCATCGTCAACGGTCCCGGCGAGAGCAAGCATGCCGACATCGGCATCAGCCTGCCGGGCACGGGCGAGGCGCCTGCGGCGCCGGTCTTCATTGATGGCGAGAAGGCGATGACGCTGCGCGGCGAGCGCATTGCCGAAGAGTTCCAGGCCATCGTCCAGGACTATGTGCAGCGCCGCTACGGCGCCCGCGGCTGAACCGGCAAACAGGGGAAGGAGCGGCTTGCTGGCACAATGGTCGCAAGCCTGTCTCAGGAATTGATAGCAGCTAGCGCGCTATCCATATGAATTTGAGTATGGTTTCTCTTTGAAATCGAGGTTTGCTGCGCGCAGCAAGCTCCTGTTTTCAGAGTAACCCAGATGTGAGATTTCACGTGGCCAAGAACGAAAAACTGACCGCCATCAAAGGCATGAACGACATCCTCCCGCCCGATTCCGCGCGCTGGGAGTGGTTCGAGGGCAAGGTGCGCGACCTGATGGGACGCTTTGCCTACCGCAACATCCGCACGCCCATCGTCGAGCCCACGGCCCTGTTCGTGCGCGGCCTGGGCGAGGTGACCGACATCGTCGAGAAGGAGATGTACTCCTTCGAGGACAAGCTCAACGGCGAGCACCTGACCATCCGTCCCGAAGGCACGGCCGGCGTGGTGCGCGCCATCGTCGAGAACAACCTGCTGTACGACGGCGGCAAGCGCCTGTTCTACATCGGCCCCATGTTCCGCCACGAGCGCCCGCAGCGCGGCCGCTACCGCCAGTTCCACCAGGTGGGCGTGGAAGCCATGGGCTTTGCCGGCCCCGAGCTGGACGCCGAAGTCATCCTGCTGGCCGACCAGCTCTGGAAGGAGCTGGGCATCGAGGGCGTGCGCCTGGAGCTCAACAGCCTGGGCCAGCCCGAGGAGCGCAAGGCCCACCGCGAGGCGCTGGTCGCCTATTTCGAGCGGCACACCGGCGTGATGGACGAAGAGGCCAGGCGCCGCATGTACACCAACCCGCTGCGAGTGCTGGACACCAAGAACCCAGCCATGCAGGAAATGGTCAACGCCGCGCCCAAGCTGTTCGACTACCTGGGCGAGGCTTCCAAGGCCCACCTGAAGGCCGTGCAGGACATCCTGGATGCCAACGGCGTGGCCTGGACGCTGAACCCGCGCCTGGTGCGCGGCATGGACTACTACAACCTCACGGTGTTCGAGTTCATCACCGACAAGCTGGGCTCGCAGGGCACGATCTGCGGCGGCGGCCGCTACGACTACCTGATCGAGGAAATCGGCGGCAAGCCCGCTCCGGCCGTGGGCTGGGGCATGGGCATCGAGCGCGTGCTCGAGCTGCTCAAGGAAATCGGCGCCGAGATCCCGCAGCCCGCGGCAGACGCCTATGCCATCATTCCCGATGCAGGGGCGCTGCCCCAGGTCTTCCAGACCGTGCAGCGTCTGCGCGCTGCCGGCGTGGCCGTGCAGATGCATGCGGCCGCCGGCGGCTCCGCCGAAGGCATGGGCTCGATGAAATCCCAGTTCAAGAAGGCCGATGCCTCGGGTGCGCGCTTTGCGCTGATCTTCGGTGCGGACGAGCTGGCCCAGGGCATGGTCACGGTCAAGGCGCTGCGTGACGGGCAGGGCGCGCAGCAGCAGCAATCCCTGGCGCAGGTTCAGGACTGGGCCGACACCCTAAAATCGGCCGACTGAGCTCCATCCCGTTAACGACCCAGCACAACAACACAAGCCATGGCAAGTCATTTCGACCTTGAAGAACAAGAGCAACTCGATCAGCTCAAGCATTTCTGGAACACCTGGGGCACGCTGATCACCAGCGTGCTGGTGGTGATCTTCCTGGGCTTGGCCGGCTGGAATGGCTACCAGTACTGGCAAAAGCGCCAGGCCGTGCAGGCGGCGGCGCTCGAGCATGCCGTCGACGTGGCCCTGGCCGGCAAGGACCAGGCCCGTGCCGACCAGGCGTTTGCCGAGCTCAAGAGCAAATTCGGCGGCACCGTGCAGGCGACCCAGACCGGCCTGCTGGTGGCCAAGGCTGCGGTGGATGCGGGCAAGTTCGACGATGCCAGGGCCGCGCTGGCCTGGGTGGCCGAGACGGGCGACGAGGGCTACAAGGCCATCGCCAAGATCCGCCTGTCCACCGTGCTGGAGCAGCAAAAGCAGTTCGACGAAGGCCTGAAGGCGCTGGAAGGCTCCATGCCCGAATCCTTCTCCGGGCTGCAGGCCGACCGCCGCGGCGACCTGTATGCGGCCCTCGGCAAGCCGCAGGAGGCCGTGGCCCAGTACCAGATCGCCTACAAGGCGCTGGACAAGGATCTGGACTACCGCCACCTGATCGAGTTCAAGCTCAATGCGCTGGGCGCCACGCCTGCCACCGTGGCCCAGGCCAAGACAACGCCATCGGAGAACTAATCTTGAAGACTTTTGCCTGCTCAATGAAGTCCGCAATGAAATCGCCTGCCGTGCCGCGCTGGCTGGCCGTGTCCGCGCTGTCCATGGCCCTGGGCGCCTGCTCCATCTTCAGCAGCAGCGGCGAAAAGCCCAAGCCGCTGGACCTGGGGCCCAATCCCGGCCTGATCCAGGTTCACCAGGCCTGGACGGCCAAGCTGGGCAGCGAAGCGCCCCTGGCCATGCCGGCGCTGGTGCGCGGCGATACCGTGACCCTGGTGGCCAAGGACGGCAGCGTGACCACGCTGGACGGCCGCACCGGCAACCAGCTGGGCAAGATCAGCGCGGGCGAGCCTCTGACCACCGGCGTGGGCAGCGATGGCGAGCGCACGGCCATGGTGACCGGCAGCAACCAGCTGCTGGTGTTTGCCGAAGGCAAGAAGCTGTGGTCCCACAAGCTGCAGGCCGCCGTCTACACGCCGCCGCTGGTGGCCGGCGGGCGCGTGTTCGTGATGGCTGCGGACCGCTCGCTGTCGGCCTTCGATGCCAACACCGGCCGCGAGCTGTGGTTTGCCGACCGTCCGGGCGAGCCCCTGATCCTGCGCCAGCCGGGCGTGCTCATCGCCGTGGGCAACACGCTGGTGGCCGGCCTGTCGGGCCGTCTCGTGGGCGTGGACCCGGATTCGGGTTCCGTGCGCTGGGAGGCTCCCCTGGCCAGCCCGCGCGGCACCAATGACGTGGAGCGCCTGGTGGATCTGGTCGGCCATGTCAGCCGTATCGGCAGCAGCGTCTGCGCACGCGCCTTCCAGGCCTCCGTCGGCTGCGTGGACACCAACAATGCCACGGTGCGCTGGACCCAGAACTCCAAAGGCAGCGACGGCATCGACGGCGACGAGCAATCCGTGTTCGGCGCCGAAAGCAACGGCACGGTGCAGGCATGGCGCCGCGCCGACGGTTCGCGCCTGTGGTCCGTCGACAAGCTGCAGTACCGCAAGCTGACGGCACCGCTGGTACTGGGTCGCTCGGTGGTGCTGGGCGACGACCTGGGCACGGTGCACTTGCTGTCGCGCGAGGACGGCTCGGCCCTGGCGCGCCTGGAAACCGACAAGACCGGTGTGGCCACGGCCCCGGTGGCGGTGGCCGATACGCTGGTGGTGGTCGGCCGCAGCGGAACTGTGTACGGCTTCCGGCCGGATTGATAAGCATGATCTGCCCGGGCTCTCGCGGGCCTTGCAGATCCCAATAGGTATTTTTGGTAATGAAGCCAGTTATTGCCCTGGTAGGGCGCCCCAATGTGGGCAAGTCGACGCTCTTCAACCGGCTCACGAAGTCGAGGGATGCCATCGTCGCCGACTTTGCAGGGCTGACGCGTGACCGCCATTACGGCCAGGGCCGTCAGGGCAAGCACGAATACATCGTCATCGACACCGGCGGTTTCGAGCCCGATGCGACGCGCGGCATCTTCAAGGAGATGGCCAAGCAGACGCAGCAGGCCGTGGCTGAGGCCGACGTGGTCGTCTTCGTGCTCGATGCGCGCGCAGGCCTGTCGGGCCAGGACCATGAGATCGCACAGTACCTGCGCCGCCTGAGCAAGCCCACGGTGCTGGTGGCCAACAAGGCCGAGGGCATGAAGGACGGTGCGCAGCTGTCCGAGTTCTATGAGCTGGGCCTGGGCGAGGTGATGGCGGTATCGGCCGCGCACGGTCAGGGCGTGCGCAGCCTCGTGGACGTCGCACTGGGCATGCTCAACCTGCCCGAACCCGAAGAGGAAATCTTTGGCGACGACGACCAGAAGCCCGTGCGCCTGGCGGTGGCGGGCCGGCCCAATGCGGGCAAGTCCACGCTGATCAACACCTGGCTGGGCGAAGAGCGCCTGGTGGCCTTCGACATGCCCGGCACCACGCGCGATGCGATCACCGTGCCGTTCGAGCGCAACGGCCAGAAATTCGAGCTCATCGACACGGCCGGCCTGCGCCGCAAGGGCCGTGTGTTCGAGGCCATCGAGAAGTTCTCGGTGGTCAAGACGCTGCAGGCCATCGAGACCGCCAATGTGGTGCTGCTGCTCATCGATGCCACGCAGGGCGTGACCGACCAGGACGCCCACATCGCGGGCTACATCCTGGAAAGCGGCCGCTCCGTGGTGCTGGCCATCAACAAATGGGATGCGGTGGACGAATACCAGCGCCAGATGCTGGAGCGCTCCATCGAATCGCGCCTGTCCTTCCTGAAGTTCGCTCCGCTGCACTTCATCTCGGCCCAGAAGCGCCAGGGCATCGAGCCGCTGTGGAAGTCCATCATCCAGGCCCACCGCGCGGCCACCTGCAAGATGCCCACGCCGGTGCTCACGCGCCTGCTGATGGAGGCCATTCAGTTCCAGACGCCCAAGAAGGTCGGCGCCTACCGTCCCAAGATGCGCTATGCCCACCAGGGCGGCATGAATCCGCCGGTCATCGTGATCCACGGCAATTCGCTGGAGCTGGTCACCGATGCCTACAAGCGCTTCCTGGAGACCCGGTTCCGCAAGGAGTTCAATCTCGTGGGCACGCCGTTGCGCATCGAGATGAAAACCTCCCATAATCCTTTCGCCGACAAGAACAAATGACGTGCCGCAGCGCGTAGGGGAAAACCCTTTTTTGCATGGACCCTGATGGCGCTGTGGTAACGTGTCGGTTTACAACAACACTCTTCGAACACGGAGAATATCGTGAGCAATAAAGGTCAACTCCTCCAAGATCCGTTCCTGAACGCGCTGCGCCGCGAGCATGTGCCGGTTTCCATCTACCTGGTCAACGGCATCAAGCTGCAAGGCCAAATCGAGTCGTTTGACCAATACGTGGTGCTGCTGCGCAACACCGTGACCCAGATGGTCTACAAGCACGCTATCTCCACCATCGTTCCCGGCCGCGCCGTGAATTTCTCCGCCGCAGCCACTGCGGACAACGAAGCCGCCGCCGCTTGATCGGCCGTGCCGCGCTGATGCCTCGCAGCACTGCCTGCGAGGCTCCTCACCCCACGGGAGAGGTATTTGAGTTCTGAATTCTTTGAACGCTCCGCGTCTGCACCGGTGCTGCTGGTGGGCGTGGATTTTGGCTTTCCCCATTTTGACGACGAGCTGGAGGAGCTGGGCCTGCTGGCGCAGACCGCCGGCCTGCAGCCCGTTGCACGCCTGACCTGCAAGCGCAAGGCGCCCGATGCCGCACTGTTCGTGGGCAGCGGCAAGGCCGACGAGATCCGCATGCTGGCCCAGATGCACGGCGCCAAGGAAATCTGGTTCGACCAGGCCCTGAGCCCGGCCCAGCAGCGCAATCTGGAGCGCCATATCCAGATGCCGGTCAACGACCGCACCATGCTGATCCTGGAGATCTTCGCCCAGCGGGCCAGAAGCCACGAGGGCAAGCTGCAGGTGGAACTGGCCCGGCTGCAGTACGTCAGCACGCGCCTGGTGCGCCGCTGGAGCCACCTGGAGCGGCAGATGGGCGGCATCGGCGGCCGCGGCGGCCCGGGCGAAAAGCAGATCGAGCTGGACCGCCGCATGATCGACGAGGCCATCAAGCGCACCAAGGAGCGCCTGAAGAAGGTCAAGAAGCAGCGCACCACCCAGCGGCGCCAGCGCGCGCGCCACGAGGTCTTCAATATTTCGCTGGTGGGCTACACCAATGCCGGCAAGTCCACGCTGTTCAACGCCATGGTCAAGGCCCGCGCCTATGCGGCCGACCAGCTGTTCGCCACGCTGGACACCACCACGCGCCAGATGTATCTGAACGAGGCGCAGGAATCTGTGTCGCTGTCCGATACCGTCGGCTTCATCCGGGACCTGCCGCACGGGCTGGTCGATGCCTTCCAGGCCACGCTGCAGGAAGCCATCGACGCGGATCTGCTGCTGCACGTCGTGGATGCATCGAACCCCGGCTATCCGGAACAAATCCAACAAGTCCAAAAAGTTCTGGCTGAAATCGGGGCTCATGATGTGCCCCAGATCCTGGTCTTCAACAAGCTGGATGCCATCGAGCCCGAGCGCCTGCCTGCCGCGCTGCAGGACGACTACGAGCTCGACGGCGTTCCTGTGCCGCGCGTGTTCGTCAGCGCCCGCTCGGGGCAGGGGCTGCCGCAGCTGCGCCAGATGCTGGCGGACCGGGTATTGCAAGCACGAGAGGGGGCTGGCAACGCAGACGATGAAAGGCAGGACGAATCCTCCGGGATGTCCCCTGATTCCGACGCGCAATACTAGGGACTCATGTCTCTATTGGGCACAATGCCAGCCATGGTTCATGTCTTTTTGGAAATACAGAGACTTCTCGCATGAATTTTTCACAACGCGTCCATCGCTGGGCGGTGCTGCCACAACGCATTCGCGGGATGTTCAATCTGAACGATCCCCGCTGGGGCCGCAGCGACAACAACAACGAAGAAGGCTCGCGCCCTGACGGCCAGCGCCCCGACAGCGAACGCCCGGAACTTCCGCCCGCCCCCGAGCAGCGTCCGCGGCCGCCTTCCCAGCAGGGCCAGCCGCCGGACCTGGACGAGCTCTGGCATGACCTCAACCGCAAGCTTTCCGGCCTGTTTGGCGGCAAGCCGGGCCGGGGCCTGCCGCCCGGCCGCAGCGGCGGCCAGCCTTCCGAGCCCTTCAATGCCGGCAAGGGCATCTTCGTGATCGCTGGCGTGGCCGTGCTGATCTGGCTGGGCACGGGCTTTTTCATCGTGCAGGAAGGCCAGCAGGCCGTCATCACCCAGTTCGGAAAGTACAAGAGCACCGTGGGCGCGGGTTTCAACTGGCGCCTGCCGTATCCGATCCAGAAGCATGAGCTGGTCTATGTCTCGCAGATCCGCTCGGCCGACGTGGGCAGCGACAACATCGTGCGCAGCACGGGCCTGCGCGAGTCGGCCATGCTGACCGAGGACGAGAACATCGTCGAGATCAAGTTTGCCGTGCAGTACCGCTTGAACGACGCGCGCGCCTGGCTGTTCGAAAGCCGCAGCCCGTCGGAAGCCGTGGTGCAGGTGGCCGAGTCGGCCGTGCGCGAAGTCGTGGGCAAGATGCGCATGGATTCGGCCCTGGCCGAGGAGCGCGACCAGATCGCGCCGCGCGTGCGCGATCTGATGCAGACCATTCTGGATCGCTACAAGGTGGGCGTGGAAGTGGTGGGCATCAACCTGCAGCAGGGCGGCGTGCGTCCGCCCGAGCAGGTGCAGGCGGCCTTCGACGACGTGCTCAAGGCCGGCCAGGAGCGCGAGCGCGCCAAGAACGAGGCCCAGGCCTATGCCAACGACGTGATTCCGCGCGCTGCCGGCTCGGCGGCGCGGCTGGGCGAAGAGGCGGCTGCCTACAAGGCCCGCATCGTGGCGCAGGCGCAGGGCGATGCCGGGCGTTTCAGCTCGCTGTTCACCGAGTACCAGAAGGCGCCGCAGGTCACGCGCGACCGCCTGTACATCGACGCCATGCAGCAGATCTACAGCAACGTGACCAAGGTGCTGGTGGAGTCCCGCCAGGGCTCGAACCTGCTGTACCTGCCGCTGGACAAGATCATGCAGAGCGTGAGCAGCAACACGGCCGCCGCAGGCGCGGCCGATGCCTCCGGGGTGCCGGCTGCCGGCGCCCCGGCATCGTCGGTGCCGCCTGCCGTGCGTGTGACGCCGGTGCCCGCGGGCGAGGCCCGCAGCCGTGACCGCAGCCGTGAACGTGAATCGCGCTAGGAGAATGCAGTGAATCGAATCGGATTTTTTGTCACCAGCGTTCTGGTCGTGCTGGCTTTGCTGAGTTCCACGCTGTTCGTGGTCGACCAGCGCCAGTTCGGCGTGGTCTATGCGCTGGGCCAGATCAAGGAAGTGATCACAGAGCCCGGACTGAACTGGAAGCTGCCGCCGCCGTTCCAGAACGTGCGCTACATCGACAAGCGCCTGCTGACGCTGGACAGCACCGACACCGAGCCCATGCTGACGGCCGAAAAGCAGCGCGTGGTGATCGACTGGTATGTGCGCTGGCGCATCTCCGACCCGTCGGAATACATCCGCAACGTGGGATTGGATGAAAGCGCGGGCGCGCTGCAGCTCAACCGCGTGGTGCGCAATGCCTTCCAGGAGGAAATCAACCGCCGCACCGTGCGCGAGCTGCTGTCGTCCAAGCGCGAGGCGCTGATGGCCGACGTCAAGCGCGAGGTGCTGGAGACCGTGCGCGGCGCCAAGCCCTGGGGCGTGGACATCGTGGACGTGCGCATCACCCGTGTGGACTATGCCGAGACCATCACCGAATCGGTCTACCGCCGCATGGAGGCCGAGCGCAAGCGCGTGGCCAACGAGCTGCGCTCCACCGGCGCGGCCGAAGGCGAGAAAATCCGTGCCGAGGCCGACCGCCAGCGCGACATCACGATTGCCAATGCCTACCGCGACGCGCAGAAGGTCAAGGGCGAAGGCGATGCCGAAGCCGCGCGCGTCTATGCCGAAGCCTTCGGCAAGGATCCGCAGTTCGCGCAGTTCTACCGCAGCCTGGAAGCCTACAAGGAAAGCTTTGCCAAGAAGAGCGACGTGCTGGTGCTCGATCCGTCGCAGAGCGATTTCTTCAAGGCCTACCGCAACGGCGGCGCCGCTGCCCGGTAGGACCGGCAGGACTGTCATCGCAATGGCCCCTTCGCGGGCCATTGTTCATTGTGTTGCGACCCAGTGAGGGAGATGGAGAGCGGGATATGGAGTGGAGCGATTCCCTGGGCCTGGCCCTTGCGCTGATGCTGATCTTCGAGGGGCTGATGCCGCTGTTTGCGCCGCAGCAGTGGCGCCAGCTGTTCCTGCAGCTCATGCAGCTGCGCGACGGGCAGCTGCGCTTTTGCGGCCTGCTCTGTATCGCAGCGGGAGTCATTTTGCTGATCCTGCTCTGAATACCGCAAATATCGGCCAGGCCTTGCGGGGCAAATTGGGCATGCCCGGCAAAGCCGGTAGAATCGCGTTTTTAACAGCCTCCCCCTTTCTCCATGTCTGCTTGGGTCCTGCCGGATCACATTGCCGATGTTTTGCCCTCCGAGGCGCGGCACATCGAAGAATTGCGTCGAGGACTGCTCGATACCGCGCGCGGCTATGGCTATGAACTGGTCATGCCGCCCATGCTGGAGTACCTGGACTCCCTGCTGACCGGTACCGGCGAAGCCCTGGATATCCAAACCTGCAAACTGGTCGACCAGATCTCCGGCCGCACCATGGGCCTGCGCGCCGACATGACGCAGCAGGTGGCACGCATCGACGCCCATTTGCTCAACCGCAAAGGCCTGACCCGGCTGTGCTACTGCGGCCCCGTGGTCCATGCGCGGCCCGACCGCCCGCGCGCGACGCGCGAGCCGCTGCAGTTCGGCGCCGAGATCTACGGCCACGAAGGGCTGGAAGCCGACCTGGAAGCCCTGCATCTGGCGCTCGATTGCCTCAGGAGCGCCGGCGTCACCGACATCAGCGTGGACCTGGCCGATGTCCGCATCGTGCGCAATCTGCTGGCCGGCGTGATGGTGGAGGCGCAGGTGCTGCGCAACGTGCATGCGGCATTGGCCTCCAAGGACGCGACCGAGCTGGCCCGCCTGACGCGGGATTTCCCCGCAGCTTCGCGCGAAGGCCTGCTGGCGCTGCTGCAGCTGTATGGCGGCATGGAAGTGCTGGACCAGGCCGAAAAGCTGCTGGAGCGCACGCCCGGCGTGCGCAAGCTGCTATCGCATCTGCGCTGGCTGGCCGAGCGGCTGAGCGGCGTGAAGGTGAGCTTCGATCTGGCCGACCTGCGCGGCTATTCCTATTACAGCGGCACGCGCTTTGCGATCTACGTGCCCGGCGGCAGCGATGCGCTGGTGCGCGGCGGCCGCTATGACGAAGTCGGCGCTGTCTTCGGGCGCAACCGCCCGGCGGCCGGCTTCAGCCTCGATATCAAACAACTGGTGGCTGTCGTGCCCGAGCGCCCGCTCAAGGCTGCCATTCGCGCTCCCTGGGGCGATGACGTGCAGGTGGCCGCGGCCATCGCCGCATTGCGCCAGAAGGGCGAGACGGTGGTCTGCGTACTGCCGGGGCACGAAAGCGAAGTGGACGAGTTCCACTGCGACCGCGAGCTCGTCCAGCAGGGCGGGCAATGGGTCGTGCAAGCCATTTAAGGCTTTTGACTAATTCTTCGATTTACCGGATTGGAATATGAAAACATCCAAAGGTCGCAATGTGGTCGTGGTCGGCACCCAGTGGGGTGACGAGGGCAAGGGCAAGCTGGTCGACTGGCTGACCGAGAGCGCCAACGGCGTCGTGCGTTTCCAGGGCGGCCACAATGCCGGCCACACGCTGGTCATCAACGGCGTCAAGACCGCGCTGCACCTGATCCCCAGCGGCATCATGCGCCCCGGCGTGAAGTGCTACATCGGCAACGGCGTGGTGCTGTCCGTGGGCAAGCTGTTCGAGGAAATCGAAGGCCTGGAAAAGGCCGGCGTGCAGGTGCGCGACCGCCTGCGCGTATCCGAAGCCTGCCCGCTGATCTTGCCTTTCCACCAGGCGCTGGACGTGGCCCGCGAAGCGGCCCGCGAGCAGGGCGGCGTGCAGAAGATCGGCACCACGGGCAAGGGCATCGGCCCCGCCTACGAGGACAAGATCGCCCGCCGCGCACTGCGCGTGCAGGACCTGAAGCACCCCGAGCGCTTCGCCGCCAAGCTGCGCGAACTGCTGAACCTGCACAACCATATCCTGGTGAACGTGCTGGGCTCGAAGAGCTTCGACTTCGGCGCCGGCCTGGCTCCGTACATGCGGGACGGCGAAGTCCAGTTCGACGCGGTGTACGACGAGGCCATGCGCCATGCCGAGTTGCTCAAACCCATGATCGCCGACGTGTCGCGCGAGCTCAACGAAGTGCACGCAGCCGGCGGCAACCTGCTGTTCGAAGGTGCGCAGGGCACGCTGCTGGACGTGGACCACGGCACCTATCCCTACGTCACCTCGTCCAACTGCGTGGCCGGCAATGCGGCTGCCGGCGCCGGCGTGGGCCCGGGCCTGCTGCACTACATCCTGGGCATCACCAAGGCCTACTGCACCCGCGTGGGCGGCGGTCCCTTCCCGACCGAGCTGGAATGGGAAAAGGAAGGCACGCCCGGCTGGATCATGAGCACCGTGGGCGCCGAGAAGGGCGTGACCACCGGCCGTTCGCGCCGCTGTGGCTGGTTCGACGCCGCGCTGCTCAAGCGCTCGGCCCAGATCAACGGCCTGTCGGGCCTGTGCATCACCAAGCTGGACGTGCTCGACGGCATCGAGGAGCTGCAGCTGTGCGTGGGTTATGAACTCGACGGCGAGAAGATCGACCTGCTGCCCCTGGGCGCGGACGATATCGAGCGCTGCAAGCCCATCTACGAATCCATTCCCGGCTGGACCGAATCCACCGTGGGCGTGACCGAATACGACAAGCTGCCCGTCAATGCGCGCCGCTACCTGGACCGCATCGCCGAAGTGACCGGCGTGCCGATCGCCATGGTCTCGACCAGCCCGGACCGCGACCACACCATCCTGATGCACAACCCGTACAGCGCGCAATAACGGCGGCTCACGGTTTTTACTGAACCCACCATTCAATAGGACCCCATATGCTGACGGAAGACGGCAAGCACCTGTATGTAAGCTATGACGAGTACCACGGTCTCATCGAGAAGCTGGCAATCAAGATCCACCAGTCGGGCTGGGAGTTCGACACCATCCTGTGCCTGGCCCGTGGCGGCCTGCGCCCCGGCGACATCCTGAGCCGCATTTTCGACAAGCCCCTGGCCATCATGTCCACCAGCTCCTACCGTGCCGAAGCCGGCACGGTGCAGGGCCATCTGGATATCGGCCGCTTCATCGCCACGCCCAAGGGCGAGATCGCCGGCCGCGTGCTGCTGGTGGACGACCTTGCGGACTCGGGCGCCACGCTCAAGGCCGTGATCGCCATGCTCAAGACCAACTACCAGCCCATCACCGAGCTGCGCAGCGCCGTGATCTGGACCAAGGGCATCTCGACCTTCGAGGCCGATTACTCGGTGGACTTCCTGCCGACCAACCCCTGGATCCACCAGCCGTTCGAAGGCTACGACACGCTGCGCCCCGAAAAGCTGCTGGAAAAGTGGAAGATCTGAGCGTACAGCCTGTCTTTGCGCCCGCCAGAAAGAGCCCTTGGGGCTCTTTTTTCATGGGACGGTCCCTGTGTGGTTTGCTCCTGGATCACGAGCTGCAAGCGCATGAAAATAAATGAGTTCAAGGTGTTTTATGTTTGAAGTCATTGAATATCAGGCGCAAGCAGCTCACTTTTTTCATGCAAGGCTGGGTACGGCGTCTGTGCAAGGCGGCGATTTCGCCATGTCTTGCGGCAGCGCAAATGCCGTGCAGTTGGTGGGCAAGGCCGGGCCAGCTGTGGTTTTTTTGCCGGCGGCCCGGGTGGACGGGCGCAGTTCCCACGCCGTGGCCGGCGTTCCATGCCCGGCGGTGCCCCAGCATTTTTCACAGTTCGCAGCCGGCTATTGGGCCCTGAGTCCGGCGGGCTGTCCGGGCGCGGCTACACTGCGTCAATTCTGAGAAGGTGGTGGTTTTGTGAGACGTCTCTCTATTGGGCGCATCAGTGTGCTGGGCGCGGTCGTGGTGCTCGCGGTGGGCGGCGGAGCCGCCGCATGGCTGGCCACTTCGGGTTGGCCGGGCTTGAAGCCGGCCAGGGCGGCTGTGGCGCAGCCCGCGGCACCGGCGGCTGCGGCTCCGGCGGCCGGCGGTGCAGCCGCTGCTGCACGCAATACGGCTGCCAGCCCGGCTGGCCAGGGGCAGGCGGCAGCGCCGGCGGCCTCTCTCGCGGCACCCGTGGGTGCCGTGATGCCGGCCAAGGCCGCGCAGTCCGTGCAGGGCACCACGCCCATCTTCGTGCTCAATTCGCTCGACGCCTCCATCAGCGTGATCGACCCCGTGGGCTGGAAGGAGCTGTCGCGCATTCCCACGGGCAAGGAGCCCCATCACCTGTACCTGACGCCCGACGAGAAATCCCTGGTCGTGGCCAATGCGCTGGGCGACTCGCTCACGCTGGTGGACCCGCGCACGGGCGCCGTGCAGCGCGTGATCCGCGACATCGTGGACCCCTACCACCTGCGCTTTTCGCCGGACATGAAGTGGTTCATCACCGCGGCCAACCGCCTCAACCACATCGACTTCTACCGCTGGGATGCGGCCACGCAGACGCCGCAGCTGGTCAAGCGTGTGTCCACGGGCAAGACGCCCAGCCACCTGTTCATCGACGCGGACAGCAAGACCGTGTATTCGACCATGCAGGACAGCGACGCCCTGGTCGCCATCGACATCGCCACGCAGACCATCAAGGCGCGTGTGCCCACCGGCCCCATGCCGGCCGACGTCTACGGCAGCCCCGACGGCAGAAAGCTGTTCGTGGGCCTGACCGGCGGCGATGGCGTCGAGGTCTTCGACATCACCGGCCCCGAGCCGCGCAGCCTGGGCCAGATCAAGACCGCGGCCGGCGCCCATGCCTTCCGCGCCGCCGGCGACAACCGCCACCTGTATGTGAGCAACCGCGTGGCCAACACCATCAGCAAGATCGACATGGTGACCGACCAGGTCGTGGCCAGCTACCCGGCGCCCGGCGGCCCGGACTGCATGGATGTCTCCGCCGACGGCCGCTACCTGCTGGTCAGCTCGCGCTGGGCGCGCAAGCTTTCGGTGATCGACACCGTGGAAAAGAAGGTGGTGCAGCAGGTGAACGTGGGCAAGTCGCCGCACGGCGTGTGGACGCTGGCCCACGCGGCACGCTGATCGCCGCGGAACTTCGCGCCTGCGTCCGGCTCCATCCAGGCAGCCGGGGCCGCGGCGCGGCCTTTCGGCCGGCTGCCGCTTCCGTCCGCATGCGGCGGACCGGCAATCCGGCCACCTCAAGGAGGGTGGATGCTAAGACGTCAATTCATCTCGGCCACGGCGGCATTCGCCGGTTCCGGCCTCTGGGCGCTGCAGGCTTCGGCCGCGGCGGCGCAGGGCGGTGCGCCCGCTACGCCGGGCTGCGGCAAGCCCGTGTACCTGACCTTCGATACCGGCCACATGGGCATTGCCCAGTTCGTGGCCCAGGTGCTGCAAAAGCACCGGGTGCCGGTCACCTTCTTCGCGGCAAACGAGCCCACGAAGGAGGGCGGCAGCAGCCTGGGCGACTTCTGGGCGCCCTGGTGGAAGGCGCGCGCCGAAGAAGGGCATCGGCTGGCCTCGCACACCTATGACCACATGTACTGGGTGGCGGACATACGCGATTCGGCAACGGGCCAGGTGACGCATTTCAAGGTCCGGCCCTCGGCCGGCGAGCGTGCCAACCAGACCTTCGTGGTCTCGGCGGACGAGTATTGCGCCGAGATTGCCAAGGCCGCGAATCGTCTTGAAAGCATCACGGGCCACAAGACACTGCCCCTGTACCGCGCGCCGGGCGGCAAGACATCGCCGGCCCTGATCGCCGCGGCGCAAAAGGGCGGCTACCAGCAGGTGGGCTGGGCGGCGGCAGGCTTTCTGGGCGACGAGCTGCCCAGCGACAGGTATCCGAATGACAAGCTGCTGGATCGGGCGCTGAAGAACATCCGTAACGGCGATATTCTGCTGGCGCATCTGGGGATCTGGTCGCGCAAGGACCCATGGGCGCCGGCGGTGCTGGAGCCCTTGATCGTGGGCCTGCTGGAAAGAGGCTTCTGTTTTCGAACGCTGGCCGAGCATCCGGCGTACCAGGGCTGGATCGCCCGACCGCATGCGGCCTGAGTGTTAGGAGAAAGTTGTGGACTGGCTGGTTCAGTTGTTTGGGGATGCGCAGCAGCGCCTGTTCGAAGGCGTGGTTCAGCCTGTGCTGTTCCACGCGGGCCTGGCGAACCTGCTGGAGGATGGCTATGCGGCCACCGGCTGGCTGCTGGTGGGCCTGTTGCAGATCGTCGTCATGGTGGCCGTGATCGCGCCGCTGCAGCGCTGGATGCCCGTGGAGGCCGTGACCGACCGCAAGGCCATCCGCGTGGACATTTTCTACACGCTGATCCATCGCCTCGGTCTGTTTCGCCTGGCGCTGTTCTTCACGCTGGACCCGCTGTGGGACCTGGTCATGGGGCGCCTGCATGTCTGGGGACTGCCGGTGTTCCACCTGGACGATATCTGGCCCGGCGTGACCGACAACGCATGGATCAGCCTGATCCTGTACCTGCTGGTCTTCGACCTGGTCGAATACTGGATCCATCGCGGCCAGCACCATTACCGCTGGTGGTGGAAGCTGCATGCGCTGCACCATTCCCAGCGCCAGATGACGGTCTGGAGCGACGACCGCAACCATCTGCTCGATGATGTGATCCACGACACCATCGTGGTTCTGGTGGCCCAGCTCATCGGCGTGGCGCCAGGGCAGTTCGTGGCCATCGTGGCGCTGACCCAATTGAGCCAGAGCTTCCAGCATGCCAATGTGCGCATCTGGTTCGGCAGGCTGGGCGAGCGCCTGTGGATCAGCCCGCGCTTCCACCGCCGCCACCATGCCATCGGCATAGGCCACGAAGCCATGGCGCCGGTGCGCAACAAGCGCGCCCGCGGCAACAACTTCGGCGTGCTGCTGCCCTGGTGGGACATGGCCTTCGGCACGGCCAATTTCGATCTGCGCTACGACCCCACGGGCGTGCGCGACCAGGTACAGCCCGATGCCCAGGGCCGGCTGCGCGACTATGGCCGGGGATTCTGGGCCCAGCAGTGGCGCGGCATTCTGCGGCTGGTGGGGCGGGCCTGAGGCGGCGCGGGGCCTGAACAGTTCCTCACAATCGTAAACACGCTTTTGGCAAGCTCGGGTATGCTTTGCCCATGGGCTTGCTACTCGACTCTTTCTGGCGTGCGATGGCGTATTGCCTCCATAGGCGGGTGATTGCGTGGTCGCTGTTTCCGCTGGTGCTCATGGCCGTGATGGTCTGGGTGCTCGGCTATTTCTTCTGGGCGCCGGCCGTGCTCAAGGTCCAGCAACTGCTGGACGGCGTGGGCTGGCTGCACTCCCTGTGGCTGTGGCTGCAGAGCCATGGCGTGGGCTATGCGTCCGAGCTCGTGGCCTCGGTGCTGGTGGTTCTGGGATCCACGCCCATCGTCATCGTCGTCTCGCTTCTGCTGGTCTCGCTGTTCATGACTCCGGCGCTGACCCGCTGGGTGGCCCAGAGACGCTTTCCTGCACTGGAGAAAAAACATGGGGGCGGTACGCTGGCCAGCATCACGTGGTCGGGCGGCTCCACCCTGATTGCGCTGATCGCCTTGCTGGTCACGCTGCCGTTGTGGTTCATGCCGCCGCTGATGCTGGTGCTGACGCCGCTGATCTGGGGCTGGCTGACCTACCGCGTCATGGCCTTCGATGCGCTGGCGGAGCATGCGAGCAAGCAGGAGCGTCGCCGACTGTTCGTGCGCAACCGGCTGGCCCTGATGCTCATCGGGGTGATCTGCGGCTATCTGGGCGCCGCGCCTGGCATCGTCTGGGCCTCGGGCCTGGTGTTCATCGCCGCGTTCTGGATTCTGGTGCCGATTGCGATCTGGATCTATGCATTCGTGTTCGCCTTCTCCTCGTTGTGGTTTGCCCACTATTGCCTGGCGGCGCTGCAGCAGATGCGCGAGAGCCGGGTGGGTGGACAGGACGAACTGCAGGTTCCCTTCGCGCCCGAAGCCGCTGCAGGCCATGCCCCGCAGGCAAGAGCCGGCGGTCCCCGTGGCTCCATGCCCTTCACCGGTGCATGAATGTGGAATGCGCTTTTTTGGTGCAATCAATATGCACCAATCAAGTGCATTTCAACGGGCGCTTCAGGCAATGAGACAATGCGCACCGATTTGGTGAAGGTGCGTGGCATCTCGCGGGCAGGCTCCAGCCGTGCCTGTGCGGCAGGAAAGCCGTGTGTCCGGCGCTGCGGCAGATTGGCACGCAAACTGCTTATCCCTATCTATCTTTTATTTTGATCAGCCAATTTGGCGGGAGTGATCCGATGGCAAAGACCGTTGCAGACGTCATGCAGATGGTGGAAGAAAACGAAGTCAAGTTCGTGGACTTCCGTTTCACCGATACCCTGGGCAAGCAGCACCACACCACGGTGCCCGTGTCGCATTTCGACGAGGAAAAATTCTCCTCGGGCCATGCCTTCGACGGTTCGTCGATTGCAGGCTGGAAGGGTATCGAAGCTTCCGACATGCAGCTGATTCCCGACCCGAACACGGCCAACATCGATCCGTTCTTCGAAGAGACCACGCTGATCCTGAGCTGCGACGTGATCGAGCCCAGCGACGGCAAGGCCTATGACCGCGATCCGCGCTCGGTGGCCAAGCGCGCCGAAGCCTATCTGAAGGCATCCGGCCTGGGCGATACCGCCTACTTCGGTCCCGAACCCGAATTCTTCATCTTCGACGGCGTGCGCTGGAGCACCGAGCCCGGCAGCACCTTCTATGAGATCGAAGAGTACGAAGCTCCCTGGAACACGGGCGCCAAGTTCGACACCGGCAACCGCGGCCACCGTCCGCGCGTCAAGGGCGGCTACTTCCCCGTGCCCCCGGTGGACACCACGCAGGACCTGCGCGCCGAGATGGTGCTGATCCTGGAGCAGCTGGGCATTCCGGTCGAAGTATTCCACCACGAAGTGGCCGGCGCCGGCCAGAACGAAATCGGCACCAAGTTCTCGACCCTGGTCGAGCGCGCCGACTGGACCGTGCTGCAAAAGTATGTGATCCAGAACGTGGCCAACAGCTACGGCAAGACCGTGACCTTCATGCCCAAGCCCTACCACGGCGACAACGGCTCGGGCATGCACGTGCACCAGTCGGTCTGGAAGGACGGCAAGAACCTGTTCGCAGGCGACGGCTATGCCGGCCTGTCGGACTATGCGCTGTACTACATCGGCGGCATCATCAAGCACGCCCGTGCCCTGAACGCCATCACCAACCCCGGCACCAACAGCTACAAGCGCCTGGTGCCGCACTTCGAAGCTCCGGTCAAGCTGGCCTACTCGGCCAAGAACCGTTCCGCCTCGATCCGCATCCCTTATGTGGCCAATCCCAAGGGACGCCGCGTGGAAGCCCGCTTCCCCGATCCGCTGATGAACCCCTACCTGGGCTTTGCGGCGCTGCTGATGGCCGGCCTGGACGGTGTGGAAAACAAGATCCACCCCGGCGAAGCCGCCACCAAGGACCTCTACCATCTGCCGCCCGAGGAAGACAAGCTGGTGCCCACCGTGTGCCACAGCCTCGACCAGGCACTGGAAGCCCTGGATGCAGACCGCGCCTTCCTGACCAAGGGCGGCGTCTTCACCGACAGCATGCTCGACGCCTACATCGAACTGAAGATGCAGGAAGTCACGCGCATGCGCATGTCGGTGCACCCGGCCGAATACGATATGTATTTCTCGCTGTAATGGCAGCGCAGGTGCAACATCTGCATCGGCAAAAAGGCGGCTTCGGCCGCCTTTTTCATGGGCGCGATGATTCAACAGCCGCAACCTGGTGAACCAAACAGGGGCAGGAGAATCAGGCAATGGCAGCTGTTTGCACGTATGGAGCGATACTTGCTGCATTGACCGGCCGAGTGGGGCCGGGGACTGCCCGAGGAAACTGATGAAAAAAATGTTGGTGCCATTGCTGATCGCCCTGCTGGCGGGGGCAGCATGGTCGCAAAGCGTGATCTACCGCTGCGGCAACGAATACACGAACAATGTCTCGCAGGCCAAGGCCAAAGGATGCAAGCCCGTGGACGGCAGCGGCGTGACCGTGATCCATGGCTCTTCCCGCCCGGCGGGCAGCGGTGCCGATGCTGCCCGTCCCAAGCCGGCCGCGCCGGCTGCGGGCAGCCCGGCACCCGCGCGCGTGGACAACAGCGCCCAGCGCGCGCGCGATGCCGATGCGCGGGCCATTCTGCAGAGCGAGCTGGCCAAGGCCCAGGCACGGCTTGCCGAGCTGAAGACCGAATACAACGACGGCAACCCGGTGCGCACGGCCCTGGAGCTGCGCAATCCCCAGGGCTATCCCGAGCGCGTGGAAAAGCTCAAGGCCGATATTGCGCGCCAGGAAAGCGATGTGGCGGGTATCAAGCGGGAACTGGACCGCTTGCCCAACTGATCCCTGAGTGGCTCCGCCCGGCTCCAGCGGGAGCGAGGGCCGCGTGGCGGCCCATGCCGCCTTGCGCGCCTGGATTGCGCCGCCTTCATGGTCGGTTATGAATAATTGGCAGGAGGCTTGCCCTTCATGAAAAGTTACCAGGCATTGGACTGGCTGTGCACGCTGATCGCCGTGCTGGACGAGCAGGGCTGCGTGTGCTTCGCCAACGCCGCGCTGGAAAATGCGCTGGGCCAGTCCCGCAGGACCATGGACGGCAGCGAGTTCGCGGTCTGCTTTGCAGAGCCGGCCTTGCTGGAAAAGGCGTTGTCCGGGGCGCGCGACAACGACTTTGCGGCTCTGCGCTTCGAGGCCAGCCTGTTGCGCCAGGGGCAGGATGCGCTGCCGGTGCATGTCACCGTGTCCTTGATGGAACCCGAAAGCCAGGTGCTGGTGGAGATGTGGCCGCTGGAGCAGCAGGCGCGCCAGGACAGGGAAGAGCGGCTGCGCGAGCAGGCGCAGGCCAACAAGGAGCTGATCCGCAACCTGGCCCATGAGATCAAGAATCCGCTGGGCGGCATTCGCGGCGCGGCCCAGTTGCTGCAGATGGACCTGGATTCTCCCGAGCTGCGCGAATACACCACGGTCATCGTCCATGAGGCCGACCGCCTGCAGGCCCTGGTCGACCGGCTGCTGGCGCCGCACCGCCACCCGCACGAGGTGGGCGATGTCAATATCCATCAGGTCTGCGAGCGCGTACGCTCCCTGGTGCTGATCGAATATCCGCAGGGGCTGTCCATTGCACGCGACTACGATATTTCCATTCCGGAATTCAGGGGCGACAGCGCCCAGCTGATCCAGGCCCTGCTCAACATCGTGCAGAACGCGGCCCAGGCGCTGCACCGCCACATTGCCGCAGGCGATGCGCAGATCACGCTCAAGACCCGGGTGGCGCGCCAGGTCACATTGGGAAAGCAGCGCTACAGGCTGGCACTGGAATTGCATGTCATCGACAACGGACCAGGCGTGCCCGATGCCATCAAGGAGCGGATTTTCTATCCTCTGGTGTCGGGGCGGGATGGCGGCTCCGGCCTGGGGCTGACGCTGGCGCAGACGTTCGTGCAGCGCCACCATGGCTTGATCGAATGCGACAGCCAGCCCGGCCGCACGGATTTCCGCATACTCATTCCGCTGCCGTGACGCCTGGAGGCACAGCTAGCTATTGAAGGGAAGGATGCAGCACCAATGAAGCCAATCTGGATTGTGGATGATGACCCTTCCATCCGTTTCGTGCTGGAAAAAGCGCTGGCGCGCGAAGGCTGGGCCACGCGCAGCTTCACCCAGGCGCGCGAGGTGATCCACGCGCTGGCGGATGCCAGCTCCAGCGATCCCGAGCGCCTGCCGCCTCAGGTGCTGGTCAGCGACATCCGCATGCCGGGCGGCTCGGGGCTGGAGCTGCTCGAACAGGTGCGGGCGCAGCAGCCCGGCCTGCCCATGATCATCATGACGGCCTATTCAGACCTGGACAGCGCTGTCTCGGCCTTTCAGCGCGGGGCGTTCGAATATCTGCCCAAGCCCTTCGACGTGCCCAAGGCCGTGGAGCTGATCCGCCGCGCGGTGGAGGAAAGCCAGCGCGAGGAGGAGTCCGAGGTCCATGCGCCGCTGCAGGCCGAGATGCTGGGCCAGGCGCCGGCCATGCAGGATGTGTTCCGGGCCATAGGCCGGCTGAGCCAGAGCCAGGTCACGGTGCTGATCACCGGCGAGTCCGGTTCCGGCAAGGAACTGGTGGCCCGGGCACTGCACAAGCATTCCCCGGTCAGCGCCGGGCCGTTCGTGGCCATCAACACGGCAGCCATTCCGCGCGATCTGCTCGAGTCCGAGCTGTTCGGCCACGAGCGCGGCGCCTTCACGGGCGCACAGACCCAGCGCCGCGGCCGCTTCGAGCAGGCCGAAGGCGGCACGCTGTTCCTCGATGAAATCGGCGACATGCCGTTCGAGCTGCAGACCCGCCTGCTGCGCGTGCTCTCGGACGGGCACTTCTACCGTGTGGGGGGACACCAGGCGGTAAAGGCCCATGTGCGCGTGATCGCCGCCACCCACCAGGACCTGGAGCGCCGGGTGCGCGAAGGTGAATTCCGGGAAGACCTGTTCCACCGCCTCAACGTGATCCGCCTGCGCCTGCCGGCACTGCGCGAACGCCGCGAGGACGTGCCCATGCTGACCCAGCATTTTTTGCTGCAAAGCGCGCGCCAGCTGGGGGTGGAGCCCAAGCGCATCGGCGCGGCGGCGATGGAGAAGCTGCAGGCCTTCAAATTCCCCGGCAATGTGCGCCAGCTCGAGAACATCTGCCACTGGCTGACCGTCATGGCGCCGGCGCAGCAGATTGCCGTCAAGGACCTGCCTCCCGAGGTGCTGGGCACGGATTCCACGGTGGCGGAGCCACCGCTTGCACCTTCTCCGGCGCAGCCGCCGGCGGCGCATGCGGAAGCGGCCATGACCCTGCTGGCTTCCTCCTTCCCGCCGCCGCGCCTGGCGCCGTTCGCAGGAGACGGCGACATGCAGGACTGGCTGCAGGGGCTGAGCCAGGAAGCCAGGCAGTTGCTGGCGCAGGGCGACAACGATGTGTGGGATCAGCTGTCGCGCAAATTTGAAGCCCAGCTGCTGCGCGCGGCCCTGGCGGCCACGCATGGCCGGCGCGTGGAGGCTGCCAACCGCCTGGGCATAGGCCGCAACACCATCACGCGCAAACTGCAGGAACTGGGGCTGGACGACGAAGTTTTTGAGTAGTTTGTGAGCGCGCAGGCGCCTGCCGGCAAGCATTTGCGAGTGAAAATTCCTCGAAGACAAGGTAGATCAAGCGAAAGAAGCTCACTTTTCAGGAGTTTATTTGTAGGCATGCTCCTAATCCGAGCAGCTGCGAGGACTGACGGAGTGACTCCGCGGGCAAGGCAATAATTTGCCTCGTGTCCTTTCCTGGATTGCCGGCAGCCATGGTGGCTGGCTGCTGGCACCCGTACCGCATGTTCTCGTCATTCTTTCGTCGTTCCGCGCTGGCCGTAACCCAGCTGGCCAAGGAGCGCACCTCCCAAAAAACAGGTACGCAAAGCATCGGCCTGCCTCTTGCGGAAGATCTGTTCTGGCATGAGCACTATTTGTCGGAACCGTATTTCGTGGCCGGCCGCGGCTACGACCAGTACCAGCCCGCCTATGCGCTGGGCTGGCAGGCCGCGCAATCGCAATCCGCGCCGGTGCCGCTCTCGGCCGAAGCCTGCAGGCAGGAGTTTGCCGCCCGCGAGTCGGAGCTGTGCGAGCGCTGGAGCCGGGAGCACGCCTCCAGTTTTCTGACTTGGCCGCAGGCACGGCTTGCGGTGAAGGCAGCCTGGGAGCGCGCGCGCCTACCGCGCACGATGGTGCCTGCGGTGCGGCTGGAACCGGAAACCGTGGAGCGCATCCAGCGGGTGATCAGTACCGGCCGGCGCGTACAGCGCAGCTATGAAGCCTGCCTGGGCGAAGAGCCCGAGGGCATGCTGCGTTCGGTACTGCTGCGCTTTGCCCGCGAGCATCCGGTTCTGCTCAGGGAGCTGGAACAGACTTTTCTGCCGCTCAGCCCCCGGCTTGCGCGCAAAAATGTCAGGTTGCGTGTGGGGGCTCGCTACAAGCAGGTCGAGAAAATAGTGTCCGAATGGCGTGATTCGGGCCTCATGGTGCAAGAGCCCATCGAGGGGCTGATCGACGAGCTGCAGGCCTGGCTCGACAGCTACGGGCGCATCGACACCGGCAGCTTGCCCCTGCCTGCCGCGCAGGTGATCAAGCGGCAGATGCTGGTCATCCGCGGGCATCTGGACGCCGTGCTGCTGCTGGGCCGGGATGCGGCCTGACCGCGGCGGTAGCCGCGGTCCTTATTACGGTCCATGAAAAAAGCCAGGAGGCGCCTCCTGGCTTTTTTCATCTGCGCAGGGCTGCGGCCGGCTAGAGGTCCAGGCACACGACAACGGGCGCATGGTCGCTGGGCTGCTTGTTCTTGCGCGGCAAGCGGTCGATGGAGCAGGCGCTGACGCGGCTCTTGAGTTCGCTGCTGACCAGGATGTGGTCGATGCGCAGGCCCCGGTTCTTCTGGAAGCCCAGCATGCGGTAATCCCACCAGGAAAAGCTCTTCTCGGGTTGCTCGAACAGGCGGAAGGCGTCGCTCAGGCCCAACTGCAGCAGCTGCTGGAAGTGGGTTCGCTCCTCCACCGTGTGGTGGATGGTGTCTTTCAGTCCCACGGGATCGAAGGAGTCGCGGTCCTCCGGGGCGACATTGAAGTCCCCGACCAGCACCAGGCGCGGATGCAGCGCCAGTTGCCCCTGGACCCAACTGTGCAGCGCTTGCAGCCAGCGCATCTTGTACGCAAACTTGTCGGTGCCGGGCGCCTGACCGTTGACGAAGTAGCCGTTGATCAGCCGGATATCGCCCGCCGGCGAGGCAATGGTCGTGGCGATGATGCGCGCCTGTTCGTCGTCCAGCCCCGGAATGTTGCGCACCACATCCGCACCCTGCGTGCGCGTGATCCAGGCCACGCCGTTGTAGGTCTTCTGGCCATGGCTGACGGCCTGGTAGCCGGCCTCATTGAATTCGGCGTGGGGAAACTTGTCGTCCGTCAGCTTGAGCTCCTGCAGGCCCAGCGCATCGACCGGGTTGGCCTGCAGCCAGTCCAGCACCTGCGGCAGGCGCACGGACAGCGAGTTGACGTTCCACGTTGCAATCTTCATTGTAAAAAATTCCTTTTTAAAATCAGTAACTTGAGATTGTCTCAAGACTTGATTTTGCTGGCAGCTACCCAGCTAGCTACCCAAAATTTAAGGCCTGGGAGAAGCTGCAGCGCCCCGGGTATTTGAACCCAAGTTAGTGCGGTTGATTCAAGACGCCGGCAATGCTTTCTGCGGTAATCCGGCTGCCTCGCTTGCCTATTTTCACCATGACCAAGCGTTTCTCCTTGACCATGCGGTAAATGGTGGAGCGTGACACGTCAAGCAGTTGAGCAGCACGGTTAACTTGGTAGGCCTTTGCGGGGGCCGTTGTCATGGCGGAAGATTCCGTACTCACTTTTTCCTCCTGTAATGGATTCGGTTTTTGACGAGGCAAAGCAGGCCAGCGCGGCATAGGCGCAGCGGAGTGAATGCAAGAAGTTGTCATATTTTTGTCTCGTGCTGTAACGGTCTAAGCAATGGCTCAGCGGCCGGCCCTGGTATGCCCGGCGCGCAGCCGATTCCTGGGCTCGGGTGGTGTGCCTGCCGCCCGGTTGTATGTGTCCCACAGCGCCTGCCCATCGGTGCAGCGCGCTTGCTTGCCGCCGGAGATACCGGCTGCGCAGCACAGCGGGCAGCTGAAGTGGTGAATGAGATAGGCCCGGTCTTCCGCCAGGCCCACGGTGCTGGCGCAGGTCTTCATGGCGCCGGGAAGCCGTCCCAGGTGCGGCCGTCCAGCAGGCGGCCCGCGGCCTTCTTTCCGACCCTGTGCATGATCGTCACGGGGAAGTCGCCCTGATCTCGCGCCCGGGCCATGTCTCCGCCGTTCTTCAGCTCGCGGCCGTGGCGATCCAGGCAAATGCCTCCCTGCACCCAGGTGCTGGCCTTGTTCACCCACTGCTGATGGCTGTCGAACTGGCGGAACACGGGCCGGCCCGTGCTCGCGTGGTAGGCGGCCGTATGCCACTCGCCCCACTGCTTGAACAGGAATGGCACGCCGGCCGCATGGCACTGATCGCGCAGGGAGCGCGCCCAGTCGGGATGCATCGGCCGCGCGCCGGGGCCGCTTTCGCCGCCGGCGATCACCCAGTGGATGCCGGCTCCAGCTGCCGTGGTGATGTAGCTGCAGTAGCCGTCCATGTCCTGGCGGTCATCCTCACGCGCGGGGCGCTGCAGGCGTAAATCCACCGGTCCCAGCAGCGGCTCCATGCTCAAGAAGCGCACGCGCGCGGGCACGGCCAGCAGCTTGGGTATGTCGCGGTCAGCTTCTTCCTGGGTCACCACTGTGGCGCCGATCCAGATGTTTTGCGGAGGCTTGCGCAGCAATACCCAGTCGGCCAGCATGTTGCGCACTGTCTCCAGGGGGTGCGGTTCTTCGCCAGCCCAGTCGGGCAGGGATTCAATATGGCGAATGGATTCATCGAGCAACTTGGGTACTGCACCGATGCGCTTTGTCAGCAGCAGCCAATCCAGATTGGGCGTGGCCTTGATCAACCGGAACAGGTCAACGCGCCACTGCGGATCCACGGCGTTGTCGAACACGTCGGCCAAGCTGGCGCAGAACACGCGCTGTCGGCGGCCATGCTGGGCAAAGAATGCGTCGTGGTTGGCGCTCCATGCCAAGGGCTTTCGCCAGTTTGCCGCGCTGGTCCTGCGCCGTGGTGCGCCTGGGCCCCAGTTGATGGCCTGGCCACCGGCATAGCGCACGTTGCGCGTCTCGGCGTAGCAATGGTCGCAGCCCGGGCCCACCTTCTGGCAGCCTTCCCAGGGGTTGAAGGTGTGATCGGTCCATTCGATCTTGGTGTTTTCGGCCATGTGGCGCTCCAGATGAAAAAGCCCCGCGGAGGCGGGGCGTCGTTTGTGGTTACTCGTACACGTAGATGCCAGCCAGGTCGTCATCGGGATAGTCCGTCTGCATCTCGCAGACCAGCGCTGTGACGGTGCTTGGCTTGATCGGGTGGTAGGCTTTGCCTTCGTGGAAGACCGGCTGGGCGTCAATGACAACGATCACCTTGCGCACGCGCAGCTGGTCCAACTCGTCGCAAAGCGTCAGGCCCAAGGTGCTGGCCAGCTCGCCAGGCTTGGACGCAATGCATCCGGGTGGCGCAGCCTGCCCGTCATGGCTCACCAAGATGACAGTGAAGCCATCCTTGACGAATGCGGTCGCTATGGCCTGTGCGGCGCCTTCGGGTGTGCCGGCTGTGGATTGATGGCGGGAGATTTCCGGGTATTTCGCGGTTGCGGGGTCTTTTGCCATGTGTCCCTCTGGAAAAAGGAAAGCCCGCAATGCGGGCCCTGGAGTGGTTGTTAAAACGGTGGTCAGCCGATGCGGCGCCGGCAGGGCAGGAGGGCCCTGTGATACGGCATCCCGACGAATATCCCCGCTGGGTCGCGCACCCATGTGGTGCCGTCTTCCTTGAGAAATTCGTCGTTGGCCTCGATGCGGTCCTCACCGGTCCGCAGCAGCCGATAGGCTTGGCCTGCTTGCGGCGGGCGCACGCAGGGCTCCAGCACCTTCAGGTAGCGCGTGGAGATTCCGGAAAAGCGCCGGCTGTACCATGCGTTGCTCTCTGCGTCGTAGCAAGCGGGCGCAACATTGGCTTGTTCGCCGGCCCAGGTCTCTATTTCGACCCAGTACCAGGCTCCATCGACAAGCGCCTCTGGATGCTGTTCTTGGTTCATTATTTGATGTCCTCCAATGGGCCGCTGCTGTAGCCCCATGGCTTTCCGTCAATGGTGATGATGTGGGTCAGCCATCCATTCCTCGGATCGCGCCGCGATTCGTAGGGCTTCACCTCAATGGCTGCTCCAGGTCGCACCCCAGCGTGAGCCCTGATCCCCTCGATGCTTGCGGCGATCAGCACGGCTTCACGCATGGATTCGTGGAAGCCGCCACGATGTGGGCGGACCATGATTTGTGCCCGGGTCATCCTTCCTCCCCGATGCCGTGGGCGCGCTCGATGGCGCGGGTGATTTCTTGCCGAGACTCAGGCCAAAGCCCGACGAAGTTGGCCCAAATGGGCAGTCCCTCTATCTGCTCATCCGTCAGCGGCTTGCGCTGGGCCTCGAGCTCCGCGATGCGTGCATACGGGTCGAAGGTCTCCGGCCGCTTGCCATCTGCATAGCTGTCGGTGATCGCTCGAATGGGCGGGTAGTGCTGGATGCACGACAGCGCCTCGGCCGGCGTGCAGCTCGGTTTGCTGCCAGCCCAGCGCTCCACGAATTGCAGCGTTTCCCGCATCTCCTCGTTTTCGGCATGCAGGCGGCGCAGCTCGGCGGCGGCTTTTACATTGCATGGATATGCATAGTTTTCCAGTGCATCAGCCAGCCGCAGCGCCTCAGGTTGCTGTTCTTGGGTCATTGCTCAGTCCCTCGGGATGTTCGGGCAAAAAAGGAAATGGTCTGCGGAGCATTCGTATGGGCCAAAAACGTGGCCGCACCACATGCACCGATATGGGTAGCGTTTCATCACTGCTGCCGCTCCTGCGCCTGGGCGCGCTGTGCATTGAAAATCAAAACGCCAGGGCGGGCATCGAAGCACTTGATACCTCCATGCTCGATGGTTCCGCTGTGGCGTCGTGCGAGCCACCGAACGACGAATAGCGGCAAGATTTCAGTCCATGCTGCGAGCATCACTGTCCCTTCTGCGCTGCGGAGCGCTGTGCGGCTTTCGGTGGGTGAATCGTCACATCGCGCTGATCGCCGCCGTTGATCGTGATGGGCTTGTTGGTGTCTTCCCCTTTGTGCTTGAGGTAGCCAACAACCAGGGAAACGAACATGCCGGTTGCGACCGACATGGCGTCTGCAATCCCGACCTCATCAAGAAAGCGGTCAAATGCCGCGCTGAAATCGTCGTGTGCTTTTGACATCACGCCCCTTTTGCAGCCTGGACTGCTGCTTCAACGCGCTTGAACTCCACGACCCATACCCAGGGGTTCGCGGCCCATGCACCTGATCCGTTGATGTCGTTCCAGAGGCGTGCATAGGCGCTTCGTGCGTCAGCGTGCACTGCGCCGTAGTCGTGGCGCCACCCGCTGTGGCCGATACCCTTGCCGTCGTGGTAGCTCGCGCCCTCGGCCCGGGCATCGTTCTCGCTGATGGTCTGCAGGCGCTCGATGCGCACGGCGGTAATCTCCAGCAGGATGCGGCTCGCAGCGCGCGGCATGTGGATGCTCGGCTTCCACGGCACTTTGGTTTCCCAGCCGTCGTCATCGCTCCAGCCGATGCCCGAGTCAGTCGCGCGATACCACGTCTTCATGGGCAGCTCGTTGCCCTCGTCGTCGTATTGGCGCAGCCGATCCGCCACGGCGTCGTACTCGAAGCCCTGCACGAACGTTTCTCGTACCCAGAGCCGGTCGCCGGGCTGACCATAGGGGCACAGAATTTCAGCCTCACGGGCCTGTTTGGGTAAAAGGTACACGGCGGCATGCTTCTTCCCGCGATGCGGGGCCAGCAGCGAGTCGTGTCCCATGGTGATTTCAGTTTTTGCAACGCGCCGCGTCTGCGTCTTCGTGCCGGCCAGCAGGGCGCGGACCATCGGTCCGCTGAAAAGGATCGGGCGTTCTTTCATGCTGCATTTCCTTCCTTGGCTGCCTGGGCTGCGAACGATGGATGAGGCGGCAGCGGGCACCAGTCGGGCACGCTGGTAACGATGCCGTTCTCAGCCTGCAGCTTCGGTATCACCTGGAAATTCATCTGCGAGCACTCGTCCTGGCCGTAGTGGCGCTGACGGTATGGGCACTGTGCACATGTAGGCACTGGGATGCATCTGATCATGCTTCACCCCCTTGTGCTGCATCCTGGGCTGCGATGGCGGCGTCGATGGCGGAATCCAGCCCTCGCTTGCGAGCAGGCGCCAAATTGATGGAGCCTGGGTCATCTCCGATGTGCTCATCTCGCAAATAGCGATACCTTGCGGCATCCAGCGCATCCGCTGCAGACGCTGCGTAGAGCGGCATTTTTCGCGCAGTGCCACCCAGGCGCTTTATCTCTGTGTCCAGCAGCGCGCCATCACCCTCCGGCCACAGTGCATACGGAGTTTTCCCGTCATAGCTGATGGCCCACGCCACAGGATCAGGCAACACCGCGGGCGCGGCTGCTTTCAGCTCGAAATAGCGCTCAAGCCACTTCTTCAGGCGATCCATCATCACCTGGGGGCCGTATGCGACCTCTTCGGGGTGCTGGCCTTCATACGTGACGATGCAGGGCACCCAGCCAGAAGGCAGCACCACGGGCGCTGCTGCGGAAACCAAGCCTTGTGGGCATACACGATTTGCGCATTTGCTTTGACATACAGCGCTTGCAGTAGCGCCGCAATGCACACACCATTCAGCGGCTGCCGGGGCGGCGGCAAGCGCGGCGCGGGCTTCAATGAGAGCATTCCACAGCGCGCATTCATGCGACGATGCGGGGCACACACCACCAGCATCCTCTACAACTACCCACACATCGCCGCGCTGTTCAACTGTAAATCCGAGATTGCTGCTATCAGGCGCTGCCACGGCCACAGGCGCTGCAGCAGCTTTAAAGGCGCGTACTTCATCGACAGTGCACGCAGTGGGGTGGGTTGGCTCGGCGATCTGGTGGAGGCACTGGCCAATTTCTCGTTCATGCGCAAGCAGGGCAGAAGCCAGGCGGCGGACAGCATGGGCGCTGCATCCTGCTCCTTCGGCTGTGCTGCAATTTCCGCGATTGCGCTCATCGTTCTCTAAGCCTTCAAGCATGGAGGCAGCCTGTTCCAGCAGAACCGCGTCTTGCTCGGTCAGCTTGATGACGTTCTTGTCTTGCATGTTGTTCTCCCACTTCAGTGCTTGGCGGCTTGGCAGCCAAAGTCGACGGTTTTGAAGGTGTCCACCATGAGCTGCGCGATTTCGATGGCGCGCTCATGGCCGAAGTCAGCCGCCATCGCACCGAAGCAGGCCTGGATGTGGCCTGCGTACAACTGCACCAGCTGATCCAGGGTTGCATCTGGGTTCTTGCAGGCCGCTTGTACTGCAGGGAGGCAGAAGCGGTGAAAAATCTCCGCGCCGACATGCACGGGTGTGCCATCGATGACGCTGCTTGCAGGATTCGGGGTTTGCTGGGTCATGTTTGCCTCGATCAATGCCCGCAGGGCAGGCCTTCGCCCTCGGCGGGAATTTCATAGACGGGTGCGCCGCAGCTGCCGCAGTGCGCAATGGGCTCGGGCTGCTGGCCCTGGGGTGGGGGAGTGGTATTCATGAGGGTTCCTTCATGAAGACAAGCCAATGGGTCATTCCTGAGCGGCCGCTAACTTGCCCGTAAAGCGGCCTTTCAGGGGTGAGGGCGAGCACGTCGCGGACCTTCACCTGGGTTTCGTTCCACTTGAAAACCAGCGTGCCGTGCGGCCTCAACACGCGGAAGCACTCGGCAAAGCCCTGGCGCAGATCGTCGCGCCAGTCCTGGCTGAGCTTCCCGTACTTGGCCGCCAGCCAGGAGCGCGGGCCGGCTCGTTCCAGATGAGGGGGATCGAAGGCCACATGCCAGAACGTGTCATTGGGGAAAGGCAGGGAGCGGAAATCCATCAGGAAGTCGGGTTCAATCACGAGAGTGCGTGTGCCGTCTTCTCGATGCGTGCGGTCTGTGACCGTGATGATTTCGCTGCGCCTGTCGCCGAAGATCGCGCGGGAGTCGGCTTTGTTGAACCACATCATTCGGCTGCCACAGCACGGGTCTAGGACTGCAGGTGTATTCATGGGAATCGGGAATAAAAAAGCCCGCTGGTGCGGGCTGGTTGCTATGCGACTTTGGCCCCGTAAACCCGGGCCTCGTGCTTGAAGTTGGCCAGCACCAGGGCCTTGGCCAGCGGCGGGCAGACGCTGTTACCAGCCATCCGCACCTGGGCGGTGGTCGTGAGCGGGATGCGCGGTAATGAGCGCGGGTCAGCCACGGCCTGCTTGCCGTCCTTGAACAGCAGGGCAGGGTCCGGGATCTGCTCAATCTCGTAGCCCTCCGGGAACCCCTGGGCCCGGTAGAGCTCGCGCGGCTTGAGCATGCGCAGCGTGATGTCCACCAGCACCCACCAGCCACCCTGATGCGACATCAGCACCATGTCCGCCTTCTCGGGGAACTGCTCGGGCAAGTGCTGATGCAGCAGCTCGGCGCACAGGCGGGCACGCTCGATGTTCTCGGGCGCCAGGGTGGCCGCTGGCAGCTTCACGGTTTGCACCAAGGCCATGCGCGCCTTGGTGGGCACGGTGTGCATGGGCTCGTTGCAGGCGCTGTCCTGGCCGCCCTCGCTGTAGTACTTGACCAGGCAGGCCGTGACCAGGCGCTGCTGCGTACCGCTGGCCGTGATCGTGGATATGGGCTCATCGACGCCGCGGCCTTCGCCCTCATAGAAACCCCCGTTGGCCTGCTCCAGGCAGACGGCTGCCAGCGCACTGGTAGCTCCGCTTGCCGTGACCGTGTTCAGCGGCACCTCCAGGCTGCGCACGCCATGGCTCCAGCGCTTGCCGCCGGCCTTGCCTTCGCCGTGGCCCATGTCCACGAGGTGCGCTGCCACGAGCGCGCTTTTCACGCCGCCGGAAACCACGGTGCCCAGAGGCGTCTCCACCGACTGCACCCGGGCGTCCTGTCCGGGCCGCTCGCCGTAGCCGATGGTTGCCAGATGCGCAGCGACCACACCCATCTGGATGCCGGTGCTGGGCCGCTTGGGCGTTCCGCCAGCTGTCACGGTCGGCAAAGGCTCATCCATGCCGCAACCCACCGCGCCCGTGTTGAACTTGGTGATGTGGGCCATCGCCAGCGCGTGGTGCTGGCCGCCGGCGGCAACCGTGGATAACGGGGCTTCTACGCTGTGGCCCAGCAGGTGCTGCTCGCTTGTTCCACGCAGCGGAGCCAGGGCCGGCGCTACGACGGAGAAATGCCCGCCCTTGACCTGGGCGCACACCGTGCGCAGCGGCTGGTCTGCGGGCATGGTCCGCTGGTTGCTGGCATTGGCATGCTCGGAGAGGTAGGGCGCCAGCACGGGCTGGGCCACGCAGCTGTCCGCCTTGCTGGTGATCGTTTGCGCCGGCGCGTGCACCGACCGGGCAGGGGACTGACCCATGCGACCACCCACGCCGACGATGAACGGGCTGGCGCTGGTCAGCACATGGCGCCACAGGCCCTTCGCCACGCGCCGCATGGTGTTGTGCACCAGCGGGCGCTTGCGGCCGAACACACTTTCTGCAGGCAGGCTGAAGTCAATGCACTCGGCGGCCGTGCGTTGGGGAGCCAGCTTGCCGGCCAGGACGCGGCGGTCGCCGGGCTCCGCATGGGTGGGCTCCGGGAACTCGATGGGCAGCCCGTCACGGCGGGCCACCAGAAACAGGCGCTTGCGGATGGTCGGGGTGTCGTGGTCGCAGGCGCGCAGCTCCGTCCAGTCCACTGCGTAGCCCAGGCCGCGCAGCTGCCGCACGAACGATTGGAAGGTCTTGCCCTTGCGTGCAGGGTCTGGCCGGGCCTTGCCGTCCGCATCCACGATCAGAGGCCCCCATTCCTGGAATTCCTCGACGTTCTCCAGCATGATGACGCGCGGCTTGCATTTCGCGGCCCAGCGCATCCCCACCCAGGCCAGGCCGCGAATGCGCTTTTCCACGGGGGTGCCGCCCTTGGCCTTGCTGAAGTGCTTGCAGTCCGGCGACAGCCATACCAGGCCCACCGGCTGGTTCTTCGTCACTGCAATGGGGTCCACTTCCCAGACGCTCTCGCACAAGTGCAGCGTGTGCGGGTGGTTCATGGCGTGCATGGCCAGGGCCTCGGGGTCGTGGTTGATTGCAATGTCCACGGGCCGGCCGAATGCGGCTTCCAGCCCTGTGCTGGTGCCGCCACCACCGGCGAAGTTGTCAATGATGAGTTCACGGCCGAGATCCAGGGCCATGGTGAAGTCGTCGCGGCGCATCGATGCTCCCAAAAAACAAGCCCGCTCGTGGCGGGCTCTGGTGATGTGGAATTCCTGGCGGGTTGGGCTATGCCGCTGGCGATCCGGCAATCAGGAATCCGGTCCGGTCCTTGCCGCATATCCATGCCGGCTCTTTGCCGCGGCCGGTCCAGGTTGCGCCGGTAGCCGGATCCCGGTACTTGGGCGCCACCTTGCCGAGCTGGCGCTGGGCAGCGCGGGGCCGGCCGGCAAAAATGTCGGCAGCCGTGATGTCGTAGGCTTCGCAGAGGTCCTTGATGGTCTGCAGCGACTCGGCACGCAGGCGCGTGCGCTCAGCGGCAATTCGTTCGTCCAGCTCTTCGCGCTGGGCCAGCAGGTCTTGGTAGGTGCTCATGTTTTTCTGCGGGGTCAGTTGAGTGAGGGCAGTTCGCGTGGCGCGCTGGCGATGGCGGCCAGCTTCGGCAGGATCTCGTCACCCCATTGGGGGTGATTCAGCAGCAGGTGGATGGCACCGGTTGCCAAGGAAAGGTTGGGGTGCAAGCGCTTGGTCTGCGCGATGAGCACACCCAGCACCTTTGCATAGGCCCTGGTCTTCATGATTCCCCAGGCGCTGAATTCCGCAGGCATGCGTTTGTTCAGCAGCTCGGCCGCGGCCAGCACCTTCTGGTTAGTCGCTGCCTTGTAGGTGTCGGACGACTCTTTCAGAGCCTTGGCTTGATCTGCCAGCGGTTTGGCCTGTTTGCGCAAGTTGGCGGCGTCCACCGTAAGTGCAGCGGCCTTGGCCTCGCGGCGCAGGCGTGCTGCCTCTTCCCGCAGTTCTCGGGATTTGTTGCGGGCCTACACATAGCTGGCGTGCAGTTCCACGGCCAGGAGGCCGGGGTGTTTTTCCTGGTCTTGCATGGCATCCTCAGAACGGTTGTTCGCCGGGGTGTGAATCTGCAGGGGCGCCCCGCGGCCCGGTGGTGCTGGAGGCAAGCGCCGCAGGCAGGCCAGCGCCCAAGCCCGTGCGTCCTTCCCCGCCCAGCGCCTCGATCAGATCCGGAATCAGGCGCGACAGCTCGCCCGTAGCAATGGCCACATCGGTATCGAAGCCGCGGTCATCGGCGCCGGCGCCGTCCATAACGGCATCCAGCAGGTCGACGTTTCTGATCTGCAGGCCCTCCGTGAGCACAAAGCTCACGCGGTCGTCCCACGTCATGGCAAGACGGGTCGGCAGCTTGCCGTGCTCGACGTGCTGGCGCACCTCGGCAATGTCCAGGGGATGGCGGCCGTAGCGCACCACGGCCTTGGATTCGTCCGGTGATTTCAGCTCGCAGTGACGATCCACGCTGAAGCCGGCCGGCGGTTCCTGCGTCATCAGCCAGTGCGCCATGGCCGCCTGCGGGCTGGTCTGGGTATCGACCAGGGCCAGCGCGAAGCCTGGCAGGCCTTCCACCAGCAGGCTCACCACCTCGTCGGCACGCGCCTGGCTGCCGGTGTCCAGCACCAGGAAGCGGGCCTGTGGATCGATCCACACCCACATGCTGCCCTGCTTGGTGAAGGCCATGGGCAGTAGGTCCAGCTTGGCCTCGTCCTTCAGCTCGCGGCGCTCCTTCTTGCCCGGCTTGCGGCCGTCGCGCTTCTCGAGGGCTTCCGCCTTTTCACAGACCTTGCGGTTGAGCACGCTGGCCGGCAGCATCTTGGTCTCGGTCATGAAGCGCAGCACCCACTGGCCTGCCACGCTCTCGGCCAGCGGCCCGTGCTGCTCGCCGCGCGGCGGCACCCAGCCGGCGCTGCGCTCCTGGGTTGCGCCGCACTCGGCAAACGGCGTCTTGCTCAACGCCTCCTCCAGCACCTGCAGGTCGGGCGACCAGCCGGGCGCGATGCGGTAAATGATCATGTTCTTGAACATCGGGGCTCCAGAAAACAGAACCCGCCATCAGGTGGCGGGTTGTTGGAAGGAGTGAGGCGCAGGGATCTGCTCCACACGGCCATCGGGGTAATAGAGCCGCCCGTCGGCGCGGCTGGGCAGCTCGAAGGCGCGAAAACGGCTGTCCGGGATGCCGGGATTGCGTTTCAGCTCCGGGCATTTGTATGGCTCATCGACACTCTTGAGCATGCTCTGCCTCCGTGCTGGCGCTGGGTGTCTTGGCCGCGGCGCTCACCAGGCTGTGCACATATTCGAGGATGGCCAGCGGGCGGTATTCCTGCACCGTGTCGGCGCCGGGCGCGGCCGGCGCGGCGCGTTTGGTGGGCAAGGGGAAGTTCACCGGCTTCCTGTCGCCCAGCACCAGGACAGGCATGGACGTGTTGGCAAGAAGGTGAGAGAGGGCGGCAGCAGCGAGCTCGCCGTGGGGAGATTCGGTTGTCAGCATCAGGGAAGCCTTGTTCACAGAGGATGAAATACGGTGATGGCGGCGGCAGCCAGGCCCGAGACAGCGCACAGGACCAGCCAGATGAAGAGCAGCTGCAGGATCTTCACGAGTTGCTCTCCCGCAGGCACCTCACCGTCTTGTCGTCCTCCCACTCGGCATGCATGCCCGGGCAGGCCTTGGCCGCAGCAGCCGCGAGCTTGACCTCGTGCGCGCTAGGGGCAGGCGTGATCACCCCCCGGTCGTAGACCGTCAGCGCGACCAGCACCATGGACAGCAGGGCCAATGCCAGCCAGCGGCCGTATCGAATCCGGCGGACCGGTCGGTAAATGGACACGGCTTCGGCCGCGCCACAGGGGAACGCGGACTGCAGCGAGCGGTGAAAGCGCGCGCCGGGGTCCGGGCAGACATCAGATGGAAATGCAATGCGTTGCATGGTGGGCCTCCTGGAATGAAAAAGGCCCGCGAGCGGTTGCTGCGGGCCATGGATAAAGAGCCGGTGCCCGTGAGGGCATGCCTGGGGAAGTGGTAGAGGGAGGGGAGGAGATGCCCCGGCCCGGCTGGAAAGGTAGATGGCGCAGCGGCTTGAGGGCCAAGCTATGCGCACTTGGTTTTGGAAAGAGTGCCGCACCATCTGGCGAGGCTGCACAGCCCGTTTGCTTGCCCTGGCGCATTCCAGTGCGAGTGTTTCCAACTTCTGTGCAGCCTCGCCGGATGGCCCTCGTGCTTTCCGAGGTGTCAGGCTTCCGGTGACGGTTCCGGCTTCGTTTCGCCTGCTGCAGCAAGGTACTCTGAACGTCAGGGGGTTAGCGATCCGCAGGCCTCGCCAGGGCTCACGGGACGGTATCGAGGCAGGGCTTTCACCTGCTGCGGCTGGTAAGGCCTCTGCACCCGGCCACGGGTATTTGTTGATGGCTGCCGTGTTCGCCCCGGCTTGTTGGTGAGAGGGATGTGTTCCGCAGACTTTCACTGTTTGCAGGCGGGCAATTGCCTGTCACACCATCATTGAAGCGGGCTGGGCTTGATACCAGCTGCCAAATCGCCACGCATTACGAAGTCTTTTTGAGTGCTGCAAGCTCGATTGGCTGGCTTGCTCGCTATGCGTTTTGTTGCGTGTCCTTCCACGCCGCCGCTTCAATGATGGCCCCGCTTAGCCCTGCGGGGACGGGCGCATACCTGGCCGGCATGCTGGCGTTGATCACATTTCAGAATCTCCCTTGGTGTCAGTTGCGTTGAGCATTCCGTGGTCGCGCAGGTATTCGAGCTCGGTCTCGAGATCGGTGTCTTCCAGCACTAGGGCGCCGTCCGGGCCGTAGACATTGCGAACAGGTGAACCCATGGCCTGCTGGATCCGCTCAAGGCGGTAGCCGTGCTGGGCCCAGATGGGGGCGGTGTCGTGTATCTTTCGAGTGGCTTTTTGCATGGAATGCTCACTGTGAGTTGCAAACCGCAGCACTCTCGATGAAAGCGCTCTGGTTTGTCCCCGGATTCGCTCCGGGTGGGCGGCGCACATCTCCCACGGTCACTGGCTTGCGCTTTGCTCTGGCAGCTTTATGCAGATCACTATCTGCGCCGGTTGCACCATCTACCGCTTCGGGGCGGCAGAGTCGCGGCGCGTTCCGGAAAGTCATCGGGGCGCAGCGTGTCTCTCGACGTGCATTGATTCACTGGCTTTTTAAAGATCCGGGCGGGCCCGGTCAATGCCGTGGTGCCCATCACAGCGGCCTTGTGCTGTGATGGAGTTGATAATAGCGATGCGCTAATGATTATGTCAATAGCGATACGCTAATTTGTTAATTATTTGAGTGCTGGCAAAAAATGCCCCCTGCTGCAAGCTTGGGAGGGGGCATCTTGGCGGAGGGTGGGGGCTCCGCCAGGATCAGCTTGTGGCGGGCGTGAAAAAGCCCGCGTGACGCGGGCTTGTTGACGTGCGGATGCCAGAGTCAGTTAGGAGGCCAGCCACCCACATTCATCTAGATGCTTAACTGCCACCTCCAGCACTTGGTCGGTGAAGATACGAGCCTTTCGCTCTGCGGCCCACTCGGTGGAAGGCCAGTTGTGTATGCCTTGGCGAAGAGCATCCGCATTCGGTTCAACAGCTTGCTTACTGATAAGCCAGTCACATGTGGCAAGAAGTTCCATGCCGAACGGTGATTGGAAACCGTCAATGATCTTCGTCGTCTCCTCAAGTGCCGCGAGGTACTCCTTGGCTTCGCTTTGGAGATAGGCTCCAACCAACGCCTTCTTCGCATCATCGAACCAAAGAGCTTCCGAAGGATCTGCGTCGCTTATGCGCTTTTCGCAATGCAAGTAACTTCCATCGAGGGAGTTGAGTAGATGAGGTAATTTTTCTGCGTACGGGCCGTAGAAGTGAGCTCGAAACTTGAGATCAAGAGGGCTTGCGATAGATAGTCGCTCAAGCGACCTCTCTAAGAACCAGCAAAGCTTTTGGATCTCCAGCAAGCTGCATTCCATCCCAAGGACGGAATAGCGCCGGACGAGCTCGGAGACCAAAGCGCGAGCGTGGGTGAGCTTCTCAACACCACTTCTTTTCTGGACGTTCTGATACTTGTCTGTAGGCTCGTATACCAAAACGCGCGTTCCAAGGTCTGAGAGCGCTTCCACGATGTGGGGCTTCACTTTGGCCCACTCAAGGCCTCCGTTGCCAGCGCCGAGAGGTGGCAGCGCAACAGATTCAACATTGTTGGTCTCGAGCCAGGCGCGTAGATCCGCCAATCCATCGACAATCCAATCTATGCGGGAGTTGCCTCGCCAATGCTGCTTTGTGGGGAAGTTGACGATCCAGCGGGGACCAGAGAGCTCGCCTGTCTCGGTTACAAATATTTTGCCCGTTTGGACTTGATGCTGCTTGCAGGCGGCGGCGTAGAGTTGGTAGTTGTGGGGGAACCGCTCTTTGAACATGAGCGCGATGCCTTTCCCCATGACACCAACAGTGTTCACGGTGTTCACAAGCGCTTGGGCGCCTGATTCCAGCAAATTACCTTGCTTGAATTCGAACATCTAAAAGTACCAGCCTGTTTTTGACAAAACCTTCAATTGTAGCTGACGCTGCTCAACGGCGAGCTGCACTTGCTGCCGAACTTCTTCTGTGTAGCACACTATACCTAGCAATGCTGTAACTGGAACATGGGTGTGAACGAGAGCTTCGGCTTGGTAGCGCTCCATCTTGTTCAAGTCATTGAAATCGCGCGCAAAGTCGCGACGTTGAAGAATGCCCCAGTCAATGTGATGGAGATCTTCAAGGTCGTTGAAGAAGTTTGCATATGCCACGTACGCGTGGGCATCTGTGAACCAGTAGCGCAACTGCATCCGTGCGATTCTTCGCAAGCTACTAACGAGGATCACGATTTCCGAATTTGGGCGCTGCGGGACACCATTTCTTCCGCTCTTGATGTTCAGGAGCATAGGTGAGAACGGTGTGAAGTAAAAAGGGACGTAGTCGTTCAGGAAGCCTGCATTGGGCTCCGGTATCAGGTGTTGTGCTCTACGAGCAGTGAGGTCTGCATTACCAATAGATACCCATTCAGGATTCCTATGAACTACGTTATTTCCACAGTACAGGCCATTGTCGAGAATCCAGGGCACGTTGCTGAGGTGGACGATCCGGAAGATGAGCGCTTTCTCGGGGTTGAGCTCCGCTTCGTAGGTTCTGTGAGTTGCCATCTACCGATCTCAAATTTGGTTGACGTGCGGGGGGGCAGCTCCCAGCAAGCTACAGCCTTTTCCCATTCCAGGCCCAGACCACTCGTCCCACCACATCCACTTGGTGATCGCCGTTGAGAACCTGAACCGTCTTGGAGCTTGGGTTGTCGCTGGTGACCTGCAGCTTTCCGTCAAACGTAGGCGTGACGCGCTTGACGTAGTTCTTGCCATCGGCTTGAAGCACATACACACCTTCGCGAGTGTGTGGGTCTCGCGCGCCAGGGCCTGTGTCCACAAGCAGCACATCACCATCAGTAAAAGTAGGAGACATGCTGTCGCCGTAGGCATGGATAAAGCGAAGTTCGCGTGGGTTCTGTGGACGGATGTATTGGTTGATCCAGTGAGGTGATAGCGCCAAGTCTCCCACGATGACATCGGACTCAAGCAGATCTGCGCCTGGACCCATGCTGCCGCAGTTGGCCAGCACTGGGACGATTACCGCATCTGCGGCGTGATAGACAGGAATGGCGGGATGGCTCTGGATCAGCTTTCCACTGCTTACCGCAGGTTCACTCTCGCTATTTGCTTGAATGGGCTGGTCCATCCAACCTGGCTCCAAGCCCAGTAGCTTCTCGATTTCCCGGGCGATTTCGCGGCTCATTACACGCGGTTTCCCTGTCTTTGAATCCGGCAGGCCGCGCACCCACTGGCTGATTTGTGCTGGCGCCTTCCCAATCCTGTTGGAGAGTTCTGCTTGTGAGCCGACCTCCTTTATCAGGATGGACAGTCTCTTGCGTCTTGTAATTTCTATGGGGTCCATGTAGCGATGGTTTAGCAAAACGCTATCGTTTACAAAGAGCGAGGCGCTATTGACTTCGTATAGCGACACGCTAACAATGAGGGCATGAAACTCAATGAGTACATCCTTACCCAAGGGCGCGGGGCAATCGGCCGGCTAGCGGCAAGCATTGGCGCACATGCTCCTGATGTGTCGCGCTGGATATCTGGCAAACGACCCATCCCCGAAAAGGCGGCTGTAGCAATCGAGACTGCTACCAGAGGTGCCGTGACGCGCCCGGAAATGCGGCCTGATGACTGGCAGGACATCTGGCCCGAGCTGGCGCTGCCCGCTCATCAGCAGGAGGCGGGGCATGCATAAATCTCTCATCACGCCCCCGCAAATCACAGCCAAGGCCCAAGAGGTCTTGCAGCTGCTCAATGGGATGTCATTCGCAGAGGCTGGGTATGTGCTGAGCGAGGCATCGGTCTTGTTCGACCGCGCCCGCGAGCAATTGAGTGCGCAAATTTTCAGCTCGTGCCAATCGTGCGCTCCCACAGAGGCGGGAGATCGTCTTTGAGCAAGCGATGGAGTTTTTGCGAAAGCGCTTCTATGTGGTCCAGCGTGTTGTTGGCGTATTCGTATTTGTCGGCACGCGTGTGCTCGGAAATGTCCAGCTTCCGGCGAATTTCCTGCAACTCGATGAAGTTTGCGACGCACATCAGTTTGATGGTGCGTAGCTCGTCCAGGACCTGTTTCTCGTTCATGCCTGCCCTCCTTGTGGCTGTTGATGGTTGCTGTGGAAAGCCCATCGTAGCCCAGGGTTGGGTGGGCACCATCACGCAGGAGGCCACACATGGCTGAATCCAAAGCGCAAACAAAGGCACTGGCCGCAGTGCTCGCAGCCCTGGAGGGTTTGGCGGGGCAGGACGCCCAGGAAGTTCTGGAGCGCGCGATGGCGCAGCTGGCTCATTCCGAGCCGCCGCCCGCATTTGCCCGCGGCGTCGCTGGCCCGCTGGGCAAGCTGGATACCCCCGTCAAAACCTGGCTGGATTCGGCTACTGCGGAGCTGTTCCGCCAGAAGGCGGCCGCGCGCCGTCAGGACGCTTCCAGCGCCCAGCGCGATTGCATCTACGCCTGGGTGCATGGAAAGACTTACACGGTGATGGTTGCTGAAAAGGCTTTGCATGACGCGAATGCTATGGACATCCGCGAGCAGATGGCAGTGCCATTTGCGGGACTCGAATTCGGAGGTCGCCAGTGATCAAGCCGCTTGACGCTGCCCAGGCAGTACAGAACGCAGAGGCCACGCAGCGGCGCGTGCAGGGACTGTATGAGGCGATGACTTCGCCCATCGATCCCGTTGAGCCGTCTATCAGCGAGTTGCGCTGGAGGCTTTCAATCTTTGCCTCACAAGCTGAGCCGTCTGATCTGCCCGCGCACGAAGTTCAACAACCTGTTCCAGATCCACATCGTGAGGACGGGCAACGCTCATTTCGTCAATGGCTCGTTGGAACCGCTGCAGCAGTTCTTCTGGGTTGGGTGATTGCGCAATCAGTTCGCCCAGGAGGATGCGAGTGATCTGGCTTTCGCATTCAAGCGCTAAGAGCGCTTTCTCCAGTTTTTCTTCGTTCATGTCTGCCCCTCTCGGGAATGGTTGTGTGGAAGCTGCCATTTTGTCCCGAGAGGCGGCGGGCACCTTTGCCGTGGGAGGCCAATGATGAATGCACTGACCACTGCATCCATGCCCATCACCATGAGTAGCCGCGAGATCGCGGAGCTGACGGGCAAGCGCCATGCCGACGTGATGCGCGACATTCGCATCATGATGGACGCGCTCATGCAAAACGCAGATTTGCGTTCTGTTTGTATTTCAAGCACTTACGTTGGCGAGAACGAACAGCGCTACCCCCAATACGAGTTGGACAAGGACACCAGCCTGACCCTGCTGCTGGGCTACGACGCCGTGGCCCGCATGAAGGTGGTCAAGCGCTGGCAGGAGCTGGAGGCCCAGCAGACCCCTAGGCTGCCACAGACCATGGCCCAGGCCCTGCGCCTGGCCGCCGAGCAGGCAGAACAACTGGAAGCCCAGGCAGAGCAGCTGGCGCTGGCCGCGCCCAAGGTCGAGTACGTGGACCGCTATGTCGCGGCCAATGGTGCCATGGGATTCCGGCAGGTGGCCAAGCTGCTCGATGCCAACGAGCATGAATTCCGGGCCTGGCTGCAGGACCAGAAGATCATGTACCGCCTCAATGGCGAGTGGACTGCCTACCAGAATCACATCGACGCCGGGCGATTCATTGTGAGAGCTGGCGTTGCCCGGGCCAACGAGCACGCCTTCAGCGCCACCAAGTTCACGCCCAAGGGTGTGCAATGGATTGCCGGCCTGTGGGGCCAGCACAAGGCCAGGCTGGCGCAGGAAGGCGGCGCCAGCACATGAGCCTTTCCGCATCCCTGGCCAATGTCGGCCACCCAGTTGCCTACTACCCCCGCCTGGCGCGCTTCTTCGGCAGCGTGAACGTGGCCATCCTCTTCGCCCAGCTGTATTACTGGAGCCAGCGTAGCGAGAGCGACCTTGGCACGCACAAGACCGCCGACCAGTTCACGGAGGAGACCGGGCTTTCCTACCGGGAGCAGGTCACGGCGCGCAAGCAGCTGCGCGAGTCTGGCTTCCTGATCGAAACGAACCAGCGTCTGAAGCACCGCATCTATTACCGCCTGAACCTGGAAGCCGTGGACGCGGCTTTTGACGCCTGGTCCGAGGCACAAACAAAAGCGCAATCCCCGAACGACGAAAACGCAGTTCGGGAAATGCAGAAACCGCAATCCGGCATCGACGCCAAGCGCAGTTCGGGGGCGTCTGAAACGTCGCTCGACGAACTGCGCCAAGCGCAATCCGTCATTAATACAGAGACTACACATAAGACTCCTACAGAGACTCCTTCTCTTGCAGCCCAGGCTGGCGCCAAGGCTGCGGAGAAGAAGGACAGGAAGGCACCGAAAGAGCCGAAGGAACCCAAGGACCTCCCTCCCATGGTGGTGGCGGCACCCAACGGAGTGACCCATGTAATCCCTGGTGAACTGCGTTACCCGGGTGAGAACACCAAGAGCCACAAGACCTGGGTGGCCTACGCAATTGCCTACCACGGCCGCTACAAGGACTGGCCGTTGTGGAATGCATCGGTGGCTGGGCAAATCTCCCAGTTCATCGACAAGGTGGGCGCGGAGCGTGCGCCACGCATCGCGGTGCATTACGTGCGCCGGGTCGAGGAGAAGTTCATCTGCGATCAGCTGCACCCCGTGGGCCTGCTACTGCGCAATTCCCAGAAGTGGGCCACGCAGCAGCAGGTGGGCGTAAGCCATGGCGCTGGCGCTACCGGCCATGGCACCCCTGGGAACCGCCAAGAAGCGCAGGAGCAGCGCAACCGCGATGTGGCGGCCGCCTGGGCAGCGGAAGGAGGCAGCCATGCAGCAGTCTGATCGCCCGGCCTTCGCGCAACTGATCACCGACGTGCTGGCCTATTACCGCCAAGATGCCAGCCGCTTTGTGCTGGACTTGTGGTGGAACGCCTGCCAGGGGTTTGAGCTGGAACAGATTCGCACCGCAGTGCAGCGCCACTGCACCGATCCGGAGCGCGGCCAGTTCGCCCCCAAGGTGGCCGACATTGCGCGCGTGCTGATGGGCACCAGCACCGAGCGGGCGGCCCTGGCCTGGGGCAAGGTCCAGGAAGCCATGGGCGCTGTGGGCGGCTGGCAGGACGTGGTGTTTGACGACCCGGCCATCCATGCCGTGATCGAGGACCTGGGCGGCTGGCCCAAGGTCTGCAGCACGCTGCTCAAGGAGATGTCGTACCTGCAGCACCGCTTTCAGGAGGCATACCGCGCCTATGTGGCCGCCGGCCAGTTCGAGTACCCGCGCCGTCTTGCTGGCGCGCGGGATGCCGACTGGGAGTACACCAGCCGCGGCTTGCCGGCCCCGCGCCCGGTTTTTGTGGGCGACAGGCAGCGCGCGCTTCTGGTGCTGCAAAACGGCAGCGCCAGCGGCAAGACACAGATTTCATCGGTGGGGCGCGAGGTGCTGGCAGCCCTGGCAGCCCCTGCAAAGAAGGAGACATGGGCATGAAAACGCAGCACACACGCGAATCCGTGCTGGCGCGCATCGCTCAAGGGCCCGTCAGCTACATCGAACTGTCCGGCAGCCGCAAGCGTCACCATGCCGCCCGCGCGGCGCTGCGCGCAATCCTGGACGAGCTCAAGAACGAAAAGCTCATCCGCAGGGTGCTGCTGGACCGTTTCCCCTTCTTCGTGCTGCACGACTGGCAGATGAGCGACGAGCTCAAGCTGCAGCTGATCGAGGGCAAGTGCCGCCGGCGCCTGGACGGCTGCCTCGACTGGACGGGCTACATCGATGACGTGCGCGGCCCCATGCACCGCTTCGGCGCGGACGAGTCGCCGCAGTCTCTGCGCCGCGCCATCTGGGTCATCAGGGCCGGCCGTCTGAAGCCGCATCAAACCGTCAAGGCCACATGCGGGAATCCCGCCTGTATCGAGTTCACGCATCTGGTGCGCGGGCAGCGCAACGATGAAAGCCGGGGTACGCGCCTTTCGCACATCCACCGCGAACGCATTGCCAGGAGCCGGCAGGAGCGTCAAGGCAAGCTGAACTGGGCAAAGGTCCGGGCCATGCGCGCCCTGGCGGCTGATCCGCCTTCGCGCGAAGAGTTGGGCGGCAAGACCCTGGCCCAAGCGCTTGCGCTGGAACACGGCGTGTCCCTGCCGACCGTGTATCAGGTGCTGAGCTACCGCTCCTGGCAGGAGCCCTGCGGGATGTTCACCTCTCTGATTGCGGGAGGAGCCGCAGCATGAAGAAAGCCAATGACGGACGTATTCAAGGAGGCCAGGGACCATCTGGTCCGGTTGGCGATGACGCCGGGGTTCTGGGATTACTCAAGGCACAGGGCTATGGTCCTGGAAGAGGAGTCCGAGACACATGGGCACGGGCTGTTCCGCGGAATACGGCAGGCGGTCAAGGAGGAGCTGCAGTGCCTGAGGTTCCGGCCGGCGCTCGGCGAGCTGGCGCAGGAAAGCAGGCCATGTACGCCCTGGGCCGGCTCAAGGCCCGGGAGATGAACAAGACCGAGCAGGCGTACCACGCCCATCTGGCCCAGCGCCAGCATGCGGGCGAGGTGGCCTGGTTCGAGTTCGAGGGTATCAAGCTGCGCCTGGCCGACAGCACCTTCTACACGCCGGACTTTGCGGTGATGCTGGCCGACGGCCGCATGCAGATCCACGAGACCAAGGGCTTCTGGACGGATGACGCGCGGGTCAAGATCAAGGTGGCCGCAGAGCTCTATCCCTTCGAGTTCCTGGCCATCAGGAAGCAGGCGGCCAAGAGCGGCGGCGGCTGGGAAGTGGAGGTGTTTTGATGGACATCGCATTTTTCGGACGCCCGTCTACGCCGCTGGCCGGGCAGCGCAAGCCGCTGCCGACCGTGCAGATCAATCCGGGAGCCGTCCAGACGTATCCCGACATCAAGCGCCGGCTCGATGGGCTCTATGAACGGGTGCTGCTGTTTCGCAATCGCTGCGGAAATCTGGTTCCACTGGGCGCGGCCGACATCTGCGTGCTGGACGACTATGGATTTCTGGTACGGGTAGGCGAGGGAGAGCGGCCATGGTGGTGAAGCGTATCTATATCGCCGGGCCCATGACAGGGCTGCCGCAGTCGAACTATCCGGCATTCCATGCCGCGGCGGCCGTATTGCGCTCCCAGGGCCACCACGTCGAAAACCCGGCGGAGAACCCCGTGCCTCCATGCGGTGGTAGCTGGCTGGGCTACATGCGCATGTCACTGCGGCAGATCGCCGACTGCGACTGCATTTACATGCTGCCGGGTTGGCGCAACTCGCGTGGTGCGCGCATTGAGCACGGGCTGGCGATGGATCTGGGCCTTGAGGTGCAGGACTTCCAGCAGGTGGTGCCATGCTGACGACACGCAAGCCCATGAAGCGTTCTGGCTTCCTGCGCCGCACGCCTGGCGATAGATCCGAAAGCCTCGAGAGCCGTGAAGCTCGCCTGCAGGACCGCGCTCGGCGCCAGCTGGCCAGCGCCCAAGCTACCGCGCATCTGCTCCCGGACCTGACCCGCGCCGCGGCCGGGGCGGCCAGGGTGGTGACTGTCGCCAAGGAGGACATCCAGACGAGCGAGGCTTACCGCCGGGCTGTGGCCGGACTGCGCTGCATCTGGTGCGGCATTGAGGGCTACAGCCAGCACGCGCACTTGAACCTGGGCAAAGGCTTTGGCCTGAAAACCGATGACCGCACGGGCTTTCCCCTGTGCTGCACGCGGCCGGGCGTGGAGGGCTGCCATGTGGCCTATGACCAGTACCGCCTGGTGTCGGGCGGCAGGGATGCGCACCGCGCCTACGGCGTGGAGTGGGGCCGCATCACCCGCGATGAAATCCTTTCCCTGGGGCTCTGGCCCTCGAATCTTCCCCGCTGGCCCTGAATGGAGAACCAATGCCAACGAAACCGCTTGCCGCTAAAACCGTCGCTGCTTTGAAACATCGCGCCCAGGATGGCGGCGTGGACCTCGGCGTGACAGAGGAGGGGGCCTCGAGTCTGTTTCGAGTGTTCGATGCCATCCGTGAATTGCATATGGCTGGCGAACGGCCGACGCGCGAGCGCATCATTGCGCTGACAGGACTCAAGCCCACGACCGTGGATGACCGCATCAAGGCGCTGCGCGGCGAAGGCCTGATTACCTCGGAAAAGCAAAGCTACACGCCTTTGGAGCAGCATGCGCCGGCGCAGGCCGTATCCGTGACCGTCTTGCCCGACGGGCGCTACAAGCTCGAGAGAGGAGACGATGTTGTGCTGCTGGTGCCCGCGGAAGCCAGGCAGGTCGGCCAGCTGTTCGCCGGCAAGTCCATGGAGGCCTCGGCGCTGGAACGCGCGCAGGAGCTGCAGGCCCAGGTCCTTATGCAGGCGCAGCAGTTGCGCGAGGCGCAGCGCAAACTGGATGCGATGGCGGCCAATCTGCGGCGCCGAAACGTCGATCAGCTGATTCTGGATGTGTAATGACCCAGGGCTGCCAGTCAGCCCTTTTGCCGCGCTCCCGCCCCTCTAGGGTTCGACACCCACTGCGCCAGCCGGGACTATCCCGGTATGGAATCCAGTGAGGCAGTATCCAAGTCCAAAAACGTCACCACGCCTGCCCCCGCCAAGCCGGGTGCGGGCAAAGCTGCATCTGTCGATTGGGAGCGCATCGAGCTCGACTACCGTGCGGGCGTGAAAACGCTGCGGCAGATCGCGGATGAGGCGGGCATTACGCACGGCGCTATCAACAAGAGAGCGAAGCGCGATGGATGGGAGCGCGACCTGTCCGAGAAGATCCAGCGCAAGGCCGATGCCCTGGTATCCAAAGCGGCAGTATCCAGCGAAGTATCCAAGGAAACCAGAGCTGCGGAGCGCGCTGTAGTCGATGCCAATGCCCAGGCCATTGCGGACGTGCGCCTGGCTCATCGCCGCGACATTCACCGCGCACGAAAGATCACCAACGCCCTGCTCGATGAACTGGAGCAGCAGGCCGATGCCGATACCATTGCGCTGCTGGAGCAACTGGGCGAGAACATGCGCAACCCCGACGATAACGGGATTGACCGGCTCAATGACCTCTACCACAAGGTGATCAGCCTGCCCGAGCGTTCCAAGACCATGAAGACGCTCTCGGAGAGCCTGCGCATGCTGGTGGACATGGAGCGCACAGCCTTCGGGATGGACGACAAGGAAGCCGACACGCCGCAGCCGGGCAGCGCCGGCTATGTGCCGCCGGCCATCCAGATTGTCCATGTCAAGCCTCCGGCGCGTGCGCGCGAAGAGGAAGAGCAGGAATGATGCACTCTGCGACCCTTGCCGCGGCGCCGGGGATGCCGCCCGCGCCGGTGCTGGCCATCCCGGAGAAGCTCGCAGGCATCTGGGAGCCCAGGCGCTACAAGGTCATGCACGGTGGCCGCGGCGGCGGCAAGTCGTGGACGGTGGCGGCCGTGCTGCTGGTGATGGCCGCCAGCCGGCCGCTGCGCGTGCTGTGCACCCGCGAGATTCAGAAGTCCATCAAGCAGTCGGTGCACCAGCTGCTCAAGGATGTGATCGCCCGGCTGAACCTGCATGCCTTCTTCGAGGTGCTGGAAACCGAGGTGCGCGGCATCAATGGTTCGCTGTTCCTGTTTTCCGGGCTGCAGAGCCATACGGTGGATTCGATCAAGTCCTTTGAAGGCTGCGACATCGTGTGGGTGGAAGAAGCCCATGGCGTCAGCAAGAAGAGCTGGGACACCCTGATCCCGACGATACGGAAAGAGGCCAGCGAAATCTGGCTGACCCTCAACCCGGACATGGAGACCGATGAGACCTACCAGCGCTTCATCGCCACGCCCAGCCCGGACACCTGGGTGGTCGAGATCAACTGGCGCGACAACCCATGGTTCCCGCGCGTGCTGGACGACGAGCGCCGCAAGGCCAAGCGCACCATGCTGCCCGACGACTATGCGCATATCTGGGAGGGCAAGGCCAGGCGGGTGGCGGCCGGCGCGATCTACCGGCATGAAATGGAGTCGGTCTACCTGGACAACCGGGTGCGCGACGTGCCCTACGACCCGACGCTGCCGGTGCACACCGTATGGGATCTGGGATGGAACGATGCGATGAGCATCGCCCTGGTGCAGCGCGGGCCGCAGGACGTGCGCATCATCGGCTATATCGAGGACAGCCACCGCACGCTGGACTGGTATGTAGCCAGGCTTGAGAAGCTGCCTTTTCGCTGGGGCACCGATTACCTGCCGCATGACGGCAAGACCAAGAATTTCCAGACCGGCAAGAGTACCGAGCAGCTGCTGCGGGAGCTGGGCCGCCGTTCTGTGAGGGTGCAGGCGCGGCCCACGGACGTGGAGGAGGGCATCAAGCAGGTGCGGATGCTTCTGCCGCGCTGCTATTTCGATGCGACCAAGGCTGCGCGGCTGCTGGAGTGCCTGAAGCGGTACCAGCGCCGCATTCATGCAGTGACCAACGAGCCCATGGAGCCGCTGCACGACGAGTTCAGCCACGGCGCGGACTGCATGCGGTATGTGGCGCTATGGGTGCCGCAGATGGCGGGCATTCCCAGCGCGAACGACCAATACCAGGAACAGGATGCGCCCGACTGGCGCGCGTGAGAGCAACCATGCAATACATCAAGCCTCCTCGAAACGCCGACATGGGCGAGCCCATCACACTTCCCGAGTACGCCAGGATCATCGAGGAATGCATCGACCAGCCCCCGTGGCGCGCGGCCGCCGACAAGGAGGCGGACTATGCGGATGGCAACCAGCTGGGCACGGAGCTGCTCAAGCGCATGCAGGCCACCGGCGTGCCGCCGGCCAAAGAGAATGTGATCGGCCCGGCCATCGCGGCCATCTGCGGGTATGAGGCCAAGACCCGTACCGACTGGCGGGTGACTCCCGATGGCGACCCGTCCGGCCGGGATGTAGCTGAAGCGCTGAATTTCCGGCTCAACCAGGCCGAGCGTTTCAGCAAGGCCGATCAGGCCATGAGCGAGGCCTTCAAGCCGCAGGCGGCCGTGGGCCTGGGATGGGTGGAAGTCGCGCGCAACAGCAATCCGCTGGAGTACAAGACGCGCTGCCGGTACATCCACCGCAATGAAATCTTCTGGGACATGCGCGCGGCGGAGAAAGACCTGTCCGATGCACGCTGGCTGCTGCGTGAGCGCTTCATCGCCAAGGAGCGCGCGGCGCGGGCCTTCGAGGACAAGGCCGATGTGATCCTGCAAGCTGAATCCGTCAGCGGCATGGGTGGCTATGGCGGCTATGTGACCGAGGGCGGCGTGTCGACGGGCCTGATGTCGGCCGCCGATACCAACCGTGCCTGGACCACCCGCGAGCAGGCATGGTACCGTCGTGAGTCGGATGAGGTGTGCCTGGTGGAGCTGTGGTATCGGCGCTGGGTGAACGTGGTACTGCTCAAGATGCGCGGCGGCCGGGTTGTCGAATTTGATAGCGAAAACCCCATGCATCAGGCGGCTGTCGCCAGTAAACAGGGGGAGTTGCAGCGTTCCACGGTGGCCCGCCTGCGCCGTTCCTACTGGATGGGGCCGCATCTGCTGCATGACAGCGCAAGCCCGTATCCGCATCCGCATTTCCCGTATGTGCCTTTCTGGGGCTACCGGGAAGATATGACGCGAGTGCCGTTCGGGCTGGTGCGCGACATGATCTTCCCGCAGGACAACCTCAACAGTTCCATCGCCAAGCTGCGCTGGGGGATGGCCTCGGTCCGAACCGAGCGGACAAAGGGCGCCGTGGCCATGACGGACGAGCAGTTTCGCCGCCAGATTGCCCGGCCGGACGCGGACATTCTGCTGGATCCGGAGGCGATGGCACAGCATGGGGCCCGCTTTGAAGTCAAGCGGGACTTCCAGCTCAACAACCAGCAGCTGCAAATGATGGCCGACAGCCGTGCGGCGCTGCAGCGCGTGGGCTCCATCACCGCGGCGTTCCAGGGTCAGAAGGGAAATGCGACCAGCGGCGTGCAGGAGCAGACCCAGGTGGAGCAATCGCAGATCAGCATTGCGGACCTGATGGACAACTTCGCCGAGGGCCGCGCCATGGTGGGCGAGCTCATGCTGGCCCTGGAGATCGAGGACCTGGGCAGCGAGCGGGAGGTGATCGTCATCGAGGGTGACACCATCAATCCGCCACGTACCGTGGTGCTCAACGAGGCGGTCGAAGAGGGGGGGGCTGCGCTATTTGTCCAACGACGTGCAGCGCACGCGCCTGAAGGTGGCATTGTCGGATGTCCCATCCTCCTCGAGCTTCCGCGCCCAGCAACTGGCGGCGCTGTCCGAGGCGGTCAAGTCGCTGCCACCCCAGATGCAGCAGGTGGTGATGCCGTTCATGCTTGACCTGATGGATCTGCCACGCAAGGAGGAAATCATCCGGGTCATCAAGGAAGCTACCCAGCAGCAGGACCCGGAGCAACTGCGTGCGCAGATCGAGCAGGAGCTGCAGCGGGACCTGAAGATGCGCGAACTGGACCTGCGCGAGCGCGAAGTGGTGGCGCGCGAGAAGCTGATGGGCGCCCAGCAGGTGCAGACAGGTGTTCAGGCCGCCTACAGCGCCATGCAGGGCGGCGCGCAGGTGGCGCAGATGCCGATGATCGCGCCCATTGCCGACGCGATCATGCAGGGCGCGGGGTACCAGCGGCCCGCACCGGGCGGCGACGATCCGAATTTCCCGACACCGGCGCAGACCGCGGCCATGAACATCAAGAGCCCCTATATCCAGGGGCAGGGGCCGGAGGGTGAGGGCGCGGCCACGGGCCCGGCCGAGTCGGAGGCGGGTGCGGCGCCTGCCGTGCGCCAGAACACGAGCCCGGCCTACCCGCCCGTACCCTCGCAGCCTGGCGATGGCCTGCGCGGCATCGAGACGCTGCGCACGGGCGACAACATCGGGCAGTAGCAGGACCCCACTAGAGTTGGACGCAGTTGTCAGGGGGATGGAAACTGCGCTCCAGGTTAGAGGCGAAAGCCCCCAACCAGCCCGCTCGTGATGAGCCGGCCCGTCCCACCGCTGGAGAGTGTGAAGGTCAGGGCTTCGGCCCTGGCCAACGCCTCGAATCGGTGTGCCCCATAACAGGCCCAGCCGGATAGCTGGGAACGGAGCACGACAGAGTGACCACCGAAGCTCAAAAACTCTTGGATGCCGCCTTTGCCGGTGAACTGGATCTGGACGCGGATACGTCCCATCCCGACGCCCCTGAAAGCGCAGCAGCCGCCCCCCAGGCTCAACCCGAGCCGCAAACCCAGGATGCCCCCGCCGCAGAGACAGCGCCACAGGCTCAGGAAGAGACCGAAGGCGCTCCGATTGCGAGCAAGTCCGGCGGTTACACCATTCCCTACGAGAAGCTGACCGAGGCCCGCGCGGCCCGCGATTCGGCCATTGCCGAGCGCGACCAGCTGCGGGCGCAACTGGAGCAGCTGACTGCTGCCCAGGCCGCCAATCTGCAGCAAGCCCAGGCCGATGCACAAGCCCGCGCGGACGCCGGGCAGGCGCCGACCCAGGCGGACAAGAATCTGGCGGCAGCGCAATCCCTGGTGCAAGGCGGGGCCGATGTTTCCATCTTTGGCGATTTCTCCGAGGAGGCGATGGCCGCCGGTATCGCCAGGCTGGTGAGCGAGAGGGTCGAAGCTGCGCTGGCTCCGCAGCGTGAAGCCCAGGCGCGCGAGCAGGCGCTGACGGCAGAGCAAGCCCATATCCAGAAGATCCTGGATGCCCACAAGGATGCCTACGAAGTCGCGGAGTCCAAGGAGTTTGCCAGCTGGAAGGCTGGCCAGCCCAGCTACGTGCAGGCAGCCATTGACCGCACCTTGCAGGGCGGTACCACCCAGGAGGTCATCGACCTGTTTGACCAGTTCAAGAAGGTCCATGCCGACGCGCAAGCAGCCAATCCGGCCGCCGCGGCCGTGGCCCATGCGCTGGCGGCAGCCAAGAGCGAGCCGCCCGTGAGCCTGTCCAGCCTGCCCGGTGCGGCGCCGACCGGCTCCGAAGCCGAGCGTGTCCAGCAACTCGCAAGCGACCCTGCTGCCCTGTTGGAGTACATGGCCAGCCTGCCGCGCGAGCGCCAGACGAGTTTGATGAACAGCGTGGTGTAGCCGCAAGGCCCGCCGCAAAAACCCTTTGGGCCATCTCGTGACGAGAGCGCCCGTGTCCCATAGCAGGAGGACCCGAAATGTCCAAGACCAGTGTAGGCGCAGGCTCGTCCAATGCGCAATTCGTGCAAGCCGCCGGACTGTTTTCCCAGTCCATGCAGCGCAATTCCAAGCTGAACCAGATGGTCGGCCCCATGCCCAAGAGCGAAGGTTCGGTGGGCGCCACGCTGCGCAAGCAGACCACCACGGACATGCCGATTGTGCGTACCGTGGACCTGTCGCGCGGCAAGGGCGATGAGGTGGAATTCCATTTTGTGCAGCCTGTCGGTGCCTACCCCATCATGGGCGCGCGCATGGCCGAGGGCAAGGGCACCGGCATTTCGCTGGAAAAGGCCCGTGTCCGCGTCAATCAGGCGCGTTTCCCCATCGACGTGGGCGACACGATGACGGACCTGCGCTCGCCCGTGGATTTCCGCAAGATCGGCCGCCCGATCGCGCAGAGCCTGATGGACCGCTACCAGGATCAAGGCACGCTGGTGCATCTGGCCGGCGCGCGCGGTTTTCACAACAACATCGAATGGGCCATCCCCACCAAGGACCACACGGACTTCGATGATATTGTCATCAATCCCGTGCTGGCGCCCACAAAGAATCGCCACTACCTGGCCGATGGCGATGCGATCAAGCCCTTTGCCGTCAATGCCGGCGAGGTGGATCTGGCATCGACCGACGTGCTGGGCATGAGCGTGGTGGATAGCGTGCGCACGCTGGTGGAGTCCATCGCGCTGCCGCCTCCCGCCATCCGCCTACCGGGTGACCAGGCGGCCGATGACTCGCCTCTGCGCATGATGCTGGTGAGCCCGGCGCAATACCACCAGTTCTCGCAGGACAAGGATTTCCGGCAGTTCCAGGCCAATGCCCTGACGCGCGCCAGCCAGGCGGAGCGCCATCCCCTGTTCCTGGGTGAGGTGGGCCTGTGGAACGGAATTCTGATCTGCAAGATGCCGCGCCCGATCCGCTTCTACGCCGGGGACGAAATCAGCTATTGCGCCCAGTACAACAGCGATGCGGAAAGCACCTGCGTCGTGCCGACAGGCTTCGGCACCACGCACGCGGTGGACCGTGCGCTGCTGCTGGGCGGCCAGGCGCTGGCGCAGGCGTTCGCTTCCAGCCGCCATGGCGGCATGCCGTTCTTCTGGAAGGAGAAGCCGTTCGACCACGACGACAAGATGGAGCTGCTGATCGGCGCGATTCAGGGTACTTCCAAGGTCCGCTGGGCCGTGGATCAGGGCAATGGCACCAAGCACTTCACCGACCATGGCGTGATTGCCATCGACACGGCTGTGCCCATCATCGGCGCGCGCCAGTAATCCGGCGGCTGCGGGCGCGGCGGTTGGCTGCGCCCGGCACCGGCCGGGCTGTGTTCCCCATCGAATTGTTCTAGGAGCCAATCATGGCAATCGTGACCATCAACCAAAAGCGCGGCAATCTGCTGGGCGCCACACCGTGGGGCAACTTCAATGCCCTGCATTTCATCCTCAAGACCGGCACCGCAGGCGGCGCCCTGGAGGCCGACAGCGCGGCGCCCATCGCAGCGGGCGACAAGCTGCGCCTGGGCATCATCCCTGCGGGCTCCACCCTGGTGGATTCCCTGGCCATCGTGTCCAAGGCCCTGACCGCCTCCGTCAAGGGCGATCTGGGCTTTGAATATGTGGATGGCGTGGACAGCGCCAAGGTGCCCCAGGATGCGGCCTATTTCGGCGCTGGCCTGGACCTGGCTGCCGCGGCCCGCCTGCGCAATGCGACGGCCAAGCGCCCGTGACGCTGCCCAAGGATGCCTATCTGGTGCTGACCACCTCGGGCGCGGCCAATGCGAAGGACGGCCGCGTCGACGTGGTGCTGCAGGCCATCTCCACCGGCGCACTGTAAGCAGCGCTCCCAGGATGCGGGCCTGCCTTCGGGCGGAGCCCGCATTGGTCCATCTACACACTCCCCAGCATCATGAACTTTGTACGCATCACCTATACCGGGCGCAAGATCTACCGCGACCGCGCCACGGGCTATATCTGGCAGCCTGGCGAAGAAAAGCTGGTGAGCGAGGCCATCGCCCGCCCGCTGCTGAAATTTGTTGAATTTTCCCGCACGGCCGACCTCAAGGCCGAGGAAGCCAAGGCGCCGGCGCAAGAGCAGGGCGCGGAGGTTTGCGCCGAACTGCCTGCGGACCTGAGCGAGCAGGACGTGGCCGAGCTTGAGCAGCAGGCGCTGGATGACCGGGCGCGTGAGGAAGACAGCCAGCGCGAGGCCATGTTGATCACCGTCCAGGGGATGAACAAGGCTTCGCTGGTCGAGTACGCAAGGAAGTACGACACGACCTTCCCCGCCACCACGAAGGTCGATGACATGCGCATCGCCGTCAACGGCCTGATTCACCAGTTCGGGGTGCGGTGATGACGCTTGCGGAGCTGATCGCGTCGTTTCGCGTGGATGCCATGGACAGGGCCGAGCCCTATCTGTGGGACGAGGACACCGTGACGCGCTGGCTCAACGAGGCCCAGGAGGAGGCAGCGGTGCGCGGCCGGCTCCTGCTGGACGACAGCACCCCCGCCGTGACCACCATCGCCGTGCAGGCCGGCAAGGCTTCCTATGCGCTCCATCCCAAGGTCTATGAAATCGCCCATCTGCGCTGGCAGCCCAGCGCGGCGCCGCACCGGGCCCGGCCGGTGGTTCTGGTGACGCGGGAATGGATGGACCGCAAACACCCGGGCTGGCGCCACCGCCTTGATGGCGATGCGATGTATGCGATCCAGACAGAGCGTGACCTCCGACTGGTGCCCGTGCCGCGCGAGGACGGCGTACTGGTGCTGGAGGCCTATCGCCTGCCTTTGAAGCCCATGGGCTGCGATGGCGACAAGCCGGAGATCCACGCGGCCAGCCATGCCTATCTGGTCTATTGGGCGCTGTACAGAGCGTTCAGCCAGCCGGATGCCGATGGCTTTGACCCGCAACGCGCGGCCATGGCCGAAGCCGCGTTCACGAAGTACTTCGGCGCGCGCCCCGATTCCGACCTGCGCCGGTCTACCCGCCAGGATCTCCCCCAGGTGAACGAGACCTATATTTTCTGAGGTGCCGCATGTTCGGACTGAGCAAACCCCCATCCAAGGCCCAGGCCGCCGCAGTGCGAGCCCAGCAGCAGAACCAGGCGCCGGACAGCATCCCCGGGATGTTCAAGCCGGGCGAGTTTGTGCTGCCCCCAGACACCGTGCATGCCATGGGCGGCAAGCAGGCGCTGCAGGGCATCGTGGATGCCACGCACACTCCGGTGCCGTCGGGATTTGGCTGGAGCGCCGAACGCGTTGCCACCGCCAAGCCCAAGGCGGAACCCGGGCTGGGGTTCAGGCCGGAGGTGTTCTTTGCCAACGGCGGCGCGCCCGAGGACCAGACCCGGTTGGGACTGGGATTGAAGCCCGCCGCGGCACCCAGCCCCAGCAATACGTTCCCCGGCAGCCGGTTGCCGGGCGACAGCGGCTCGACCAGTGCGCCGCCTGCCGCGCCCGCGGCGCCAGCTGCGTCAGCAGCAGCGCCAGCGCAATCCCCCGCTGCGGCCGGCTTCATGCCCGGCTCCCGTGCCGTGTTCAATGAGTCGGGCAAGGCCATCAGCGACCTGGCTGCCCAGGGCCGCTATGGAGCGGCAGCCGGCGAGACAGCCCGCGCGGCGCTGTCCTATGTGCCGGCCGTGGTGGATGACGTGGTAGGCGGTGCGATCCGTGCTGTTGGCCCGACCGTCATGGATGCTGGCAAGCAGTTCCTGGGCATTGGAGATGCTGCCGCGGCACCTGCCCCAGCGGCTGCGCCAGCGCCAGCTCGCCCCGGTGCGGCACCTGCGGCACCCGCGGCTACGGGTCTTCCTGCTGGTGCTGGTCGGGGCTTGGTGAATCCGCCGCCGGCCAATCCCGCACAGCCAGCGCCCACATCGACCACGCCTGCAGCAGCTACCGAAGTTTCCCCCGGCGTCTTCCGCTCCGGCAATTCGTTCGGAGACTCGGCGCAGGCGGTGGCTGACATCCAGGCGCGGCCGGCTGGGCTGCCTTCGAGGCAGAACATGGCAGCCGCCGATGCGCTGGCTGCCCGTTCGCAGCAAGACTCACTGGCGCGCGGCTTCCAGCCGGGACAGGGCGCGGCAGCGGCTCCCCTCTCGGCACCTGCCGTCAGCCATAGCGGCAACGACTGGGCGGCGCGCCAGCGCCTGAAAGACTTGGAGACGGCGGCCAGCAGCATCACCAACCGGCCGGAATGGCGCAGCGGCAGTTCCACGCCAGCTTGGGGCAACCGCCAGAGTGCTGGAGTCGTGGATCCGGACGGCAAGATCGGCCGTTTCAATGCCGCCCTGCAGGCGGACCTGGCCGCCCAGGGCAAGGCGCCCGATTTGCAGCAGCGCACCAACGAAGTCAACGCGGGCCTGCAGCGCGCGGCCATGGCAGAGGCCGGCGCCAACGAGCGCAATGCGGCCGACAATGCAACCCGCATGGCAGACGTGACAGCGCGCGGCTTGACGGATCGCGGCCGGCTGGCGCTGGAGCAGAGCAGGGCAGCCATTGACAACCAGGTGCGCGGCTTTGAGGTGCGCGGCGCCCAGCGCCAGGAGCAGCTGCAGCAGCGCTATGCCGCAGCAAAGACGGACCAGGAGCGCCAGTCCATTGCCAAGGAGATCCGCGATCTGTCCGGCAAACCGCTGGAATCGCCCTGGAAGGTCCAGGTGACGCCGGCCGTCAAGAACGTGGACGGCTCCACCACCGAGGGCAGCATCTACCGCTACAACACCCAGACGGGTGAGGTGCAGCAGGTGGGACAGCGGAGCGCGGCTTTGCCTCCAGGTATGAAAAAGCAAGTGGGAACTTCTGGCGGCAAACCGGTTCACGAAGATGAGAAGGGGAATCGCTTTGTTGTCGGGTAAGGCTACTCGCCGTCGAGGCGGCCATTGAAGGGGCGTAGCTGTGTCGGTGCGTCATACAGCCGCCGGCAGGCTACCCCGATCAGCTGTGCCGCGCGGTTGCTCCGCGTGTCCCCGGCCTTCTTCACCGTGCATTCTGCACCGCTGCTGAAGCCGAACAGCCCGCGGCCGTTACCCTGGGGCACGGCCTGCAGGCCGCCCGGATGCTCTGCAATGCAGACCTGGTGCACGGCCTGGGCCGCAGTATCGTTTTGCGTTCCAGGGAGCTTGTCAATCAGGCAGGTCGCGTAGTTCGCGGCCTGCGCGGCGCCGCCGGCGAGCGATAGCAATCCCACTGCTGTAGAAATTTTCCAGTTCCTTCCCATGAATCTCCTCCTGGGAAGGACTGTATCAGGTTGATTTCATGCGATTTTCCGAACGCTGCCTTCGATTTACAGAAGGTTCAGTATGGCCGCATCGCGCAGATGGGCTGCAGTCATGACGAGGCCGCGCTTTTCCATGAGTTCAATCATGTCCTCGGCAGACATCTCCGGCCGTTGCCATCGCTGGCGCATCCGTTTGAGTGCATCCAGTGCTCTCAGTGGGTAAAGGCCCAGCTGATTCACGACGAACTCATCAGGGGTGTGCAGCTCAATATCGTAGCTCTCGAGGATTTCGGAAGGAAAGTCCTTGACGTTCGAGGTGACGATGACGTCAGCATGACCTACGACGGCCGCAGCCAAAACATGACGGTCGTCTTTGTCGGGTAGGTTCAGACTTTCGATGATGGGCTCGTAGCCGCGGATGAGGCAGTCCGGGATTGCTGCTTGCATTTGCAGGGCGGTCTGCCGGATCGCATGTGCATTGTTCGGGAATTCCTCAATCAAGTGGCGCGTCCACTCATCCTCGATGGTCGTTGTCCAGCGAGCAACGTACAGTCCTGAATGGGCGAGGCTCAGCAGGATGTCCCGCAGTAGGGCGGGATAAAGAACGTTGGCATCCAAGATTGCTGTAAAGCCTGCTGCACCCGCCATTCATAGCTCCTGTCCGATGTCTTTGGTTAGTTTTGCGATATTGGATAGCGCCTGCTCGGACCGAGCTTGCGATTCAGTCTGGTACTTGACCAGCTCTTCGAACTCGATTCTTCGATGCCGATTGACCATCCGGCACTTCAGCCTGCCTTGCTCGATTTCCTTGATGACGAAGGGGCGCGATACGTTCAAGAACGCGGCGGCCTCTTGAGTCGTCAGTTCCAGCTTCTGAGGGACAAGAAGCATGGGTTCACGCTTGGCCATCTGGCGAAGCACGCTGGCGAAGAACCTCAAGGCCTTGGGAGGCAGCAGCAGTTCAGGGCACTCGCCCTTGCCATCATCAAAATCCAGTTTCAGCTTTACTGTTTCTGCGCGGGAGTGATCCAGCGCAGCGATTAGGCAACTCGTTGCTGTGGCCGCCATTTCGGCTTCGGCAACGCTTGCCGGCTCAAGCACTTGTTGACTCATTGTTTTCTCCTGGTTGGTTAAACGAATTAAACGAAAAATACGCAACTAACGCAATAGGAGTTGTAATTCGACCTAAAGTTCGCGTGGAGATTCGTTTTGCAATTCGAGTTGCAATCCAACTGGCAACATTGGAGCGTTCTAAGAATTGCCTGCCGCTGTACGCGCCGCAGCCATCTGTGCAGAATCCACTGCCAGGAGGGAACCCAACATGCCAGCTCCTGCACCTCGTCTCCAGTTCACCAGCATCCGCACCGTGGTTGTGGAAGGAAAGCCATTGGTCGGCCTGAAGCACACCGCCAAGACCGCCTCGGGCCTGCCGGTGTCCACGGCCTGGATCGAGATGCCGCCGGAAGATGTGAGGCGCCTCATCAAGTCTCTGCAGGACACCTTGGCAGAACTCGGGCAAGAGTAGCCGGCCCTCTTCAGGAGGCTGGCAAACTGGATTCAGTTGCAGTTCCAGAAATTTCCGGAGCGATGGCAGGCTTGGCCATTGGGCCCGGTCATGAAATCTGGGCTCACTCGGTGATAAGTGCTGCCCTGATTGTCGTAGCAGAAGCCGGCATTGCAATTGGTGAAGCTCGTAGGTGGGATCGTCTTGGCCTGTGCAGCACGCCTGCGCGCCTCTTCATCCCGGAGTCGCGCGCGCTCAGCCTCTGCCGCCGAATCCCATTTCCCACCGTTGTTGGTGATGCTGCTGGCCGAGGTCTCCAAGTCCTTCAACCGCTGGCGGGCCGCCCAGTCGTTGCCGGAGTGGCGCACCGCGGGCGCTTGAATGGACTGTTGGCTCTGCTCCATCCATTCACGCTGTTGCTCTGCCATGTAGCGCTGCTGTTTGGCCGCTTCCGCATTGAAGGCCTGCTCGCGCTCTCGGTAGATCTCCGCATCGGTGCGCTTGCGCTGAACCATGCCGCCGGTCTGGTGTGCTTCGCATGGGCGGTCTGAAAAAATCTGTCTGCCGGTTGCATCCTTGCAACGATAGACCTGACCAACTGCTGGCAGGGCAAGCAAGGCGAAGACAGCGGTCAAGGCAACCAGGCGCATTTTTCCCTCATTGATAGTTCTGTTGGCAGGATGGTAGCAGCGCCCCCCCGTATAGGGTTCGACCGCTCCTCCAGCTCCCGCGAGAGTGCGGGGTATGGATGCAAAGACACTCAAGCCGTTCAATGGAGCGCTGGATGCAAACAGTGGTTCCGAAAATTCCCTGAAACCGTTTGACGGAACGCTGGATGGTGAAGAGCCGAAGCGTGGCCTGAAGGACATGGCCAAGGACGCAGCGGCCTGGGCCGTGAAGGGTGCCATCGCGGTGCCCGAGGCCGCCGTGGGCCTGGCCGACCTGGCTACGGGCGGCCGGGCCGGCAAGTTCCTCGAGAACGAGGGCGGTGCCGTGGGCTTCAGGCCCAAGCAGGCGCGCGAGATCGTCAACGACTGGCATTCCGACGCCACCAAGCGCGCGCAGCAGGAATTCCAGCAGGCCGAAGGCTTCGGCGGCAAGCTCAAGGCGGCCGTGCAGAACCCTTCGAACATCGTGGGCGCCGTCGCAGAATCGCTGCCCTCGATGCTGGCGGGCGGTGCCATTGGCCGGGGCCTGACTGCCGCCACCCGCCTGGGCCAGATGGGCCTGAAGGGCGCGACCGTGGCCGGCGCGGCCGGCGAAGGCGTGGTGGGTGCCGGTTCCGCGGCAGAGCAGATCCGCCAGGAGACGGAAGACGGCCTGCTGACCCCCGGCCAGACGGGCGCGGCGCTGGCCACCGGCGCCATGACGGGCGCCATCGGCTACGGCGCGGGCAAGGTGGCGAACCGCCTGGGCATTGGCGATGCCGAAACCATGCTGGCCCAGGGCCAGGCCGGGCTGTCCAAGCAGATCGCCGACCAGGCTGCCCGCAATGCTACCAATCCCCTGGCGGCCACGGCCGCGAAGTCGATCCCGCGCCAGATGGTGGAGGGCGCGATTTCCGAGGGCCTGCTGGAAGAGCTGCCCCAATCCATCTCCGAGCAGATCCTGCAGAACCTGGCCCTGGGCAAGCCCTGGGCCGAGGACGTGGATGCATCGGCTGTCATGGGCCTGCTGTCCGGCGCGGCCATGGGCTCCGGTGCGGCCGGCTATCGGGCGCTGCGGGAGCCGCGCGCCAAGGCAGAGGGCGCGCCTGTAGCGGATGGCGAGACTCCCCAGAATGATCGGCCAACCACCGGGCCAACGCCAGGAAGCGGCACTGCTATAGACCAAATGCGCGAGGCCTTCCTGAAGGGCCTTGCCGTGCAACAGGAGCCTTCGCTCGATGAGGCGCGCTTGCGCGCAGAAGGCGTGACGCCCACTCCCATTCTGGATTCGCAGCGCCTGGAGCAAGAGGTGGGTGCCGCGGCACCCGCTGCTACCCCACCTGCGCCCAAACCCTCTGAAGCCATGGGCCTGGACCCCGCCGCGGGCGCGCTGTCTGCAGCTGCTGCGCTTGCGGTGGATAGCGGTGCTTCTCCGGCGGTACAGCCGCCGTCGATCCACGAGGCTGGCGCGCATGGTTTGCTGTCGGGCATCGGTCTGCCAGACCCGCAAGAGGATCTGGCATCTATTGAGTATTCCAGGAAGCTTTACAGCTGGGATAGGGAAAACGGGGTTCGGGCGGAAGAAATGGCTCCGATGCGGACGAAGTGGCTACACGCGTTCAAGACTCCGGAGCAGCAGGAACAAATTATCAGTGGGCTGCTGCAGCAGTTGAAGCAAGGCCGCAACCCTGCCGATTTGGGCATCACGTTCGGTGCCGATGATCACACGATCGTCGTGGGCCTAGGTGATACCAATATCGCCTATACCGGAATGCGGCTGGACGATTTGGACGACCGATTTGAGGCGGGCAAGCATAAAAACGATGGGCCCATCGATGAAGACGGGATCACAGTGCCCCAGCACGTCATTGTTTCTGCATTGACGCGCGAGCTGAAATCCATCAAGGCAGAAGGAAAGAAGGGTGCACGAACTGAGCGCGCCCCGTCCGCAGCTGCCGCCATGGCCGTGGACCAGGCAACGGGCGAGGTCACGCCCGAGGCGCGGCTGCAGCAGGTCAAGCAGCGCCTGGATTTCCTGGGCCAGATGGGACGCAGCCAGGGCTGGAACAACGCCATGGTGGACGAGCGCAACGCGCTGGCCGCCGAGCTCAAGCAGTTGCAGGCCGGCCAGCCTTCGGCGCCCGGCGACCAGATCAACCAGTTGCAGGCGCAGGCCGATGGCGCCGACCTGACGGCCCAGGACTGGGCCCAGCGCGAGTACCGCCCGAACAGCAAGGCCCTGCCCGAGCAGGCCGCCAAGGGTGGGCCCGCGGATGTGCAGGAGGCCAACGAGCAGCGGCGCCTGCAGCGCATGGCGAGCGCCCAGCAGGAGGCCGGCGCGGCACGCGAGCAGGCCCAGGCGCTGATGGATCAGGCCAATGAAGCCGCGCAATTTGCCTCAAAAGAGCGCCAATCCAATGACCAGAAAGCGCAAGGCGCTATCAATGAAGGAGCGAAAACCGATGGCAGTGAAGCCGATCAAACCCAGCAAGGCGGCGCGCAATCGCCGCAAGCGGGAACAGCGCCAGCTGGCCCTGCAGTCCCGGGAAACCGCCGTGCACCGTCTGATGCGGCGGGCACTGCCGTCTCCGGCGAGCAGGGGCTGACCCATGGCACCGCCCCGACTGAAGACGCTGGCCGTCAAGCAGGCCCGGCGCCTGCGCCGCAAGCTCAAGCGCAAGTCGCCGACCCCGCCCAACGCCTCGCAGATGCTGGCGCTGCCTGGGCTCGCATGCCTGCCGCCGAACGCCAGGCCCTGGCCGCCCGGCTGGACGGTGTAAAGCCGGTCCTGGCCAAGAACCTGCCGCGCGCCCAGTGGGAGAACCTGAACGGGGACATCCAGCGCAAGATCTCGGATGCCATCGCACAGCTGGACCAGCCTACCCACGCCACCCAGAACGGCACCACAGACCAAGTTTTCAACACCAGGAAAGCTGCGATTGATGAGGGTGAGCGAACCGGCGCCGGCTACTCGGTGGAGCCAATCGATGGCGCCGGGCCTTTGGGTCCACATCGACTGGTAATCCAGCGCAAGCCGACCGATACCGCCGCGCCCCAGGCCCGGGCCGCCGCCGTCACCGAGGCCGCTCACGAAGCTGCGACCAGCCAGCACAACGACCTACCCGAGCCCACCGAAGCCCAGAAGGATGCGGGCAACTATCGCAAGGGCCACGTTCGCCTGAACGGCCACGACATCAGTATCGAGAACCCGGCCGGCAGCCGCCGCCGCCCCGAGTGGCCGCCCCTGCAGAACCACTACGGCTATATCAAGGGCTCGTTGGGCGCGGACAAGGACCATGTGGACGTTTTCATGACCGACCGCGCGCACGAGGCCGACTTGCCCGTGTTTGTGGTGGACCAGGTGAACAAGGACGGCTCGTTCGATGAGCACAAGGTGGTGCTGGGCGCGGCCGACGAGGCCGAGGCCCGCAAGACCTACTTGGGAAACTACGCAAAGGGCTGGACGGGCCTGGGCGCCATCACGCAGATGACGCAGGACGAGTTCAAAGCCTGGGTGCGCGACCCGGCCAAAACCAAGAAGCCGGCCGGCAAAACTGAGGAGCTGGACGCCAAAACGAAGGAGCAGCAGGCTATCGAGGCCCACGGCCTGCCTCCCGAAACAAAGTTCTCCCAGGGCAAGGGGGTGCTGGGCGCCGGGAAGTGGAGCGCCAGCGCCGGCTCGCAATCCGGCAACCTGTCCGAGTCGGTGGACGCTGCGGCAAAGTCGCTGGCCGACTTCATGAAGATGGACACGGCGCGGAAGGCCCTCAGCGCTGAGCGCGAGGCGCTGGCAAAGACTGTCGCGGAAAAGCTCAAGCGCGGCGAGCAGCCTTCGGACGTTGAATTGCGGGATCTGTTCGGCCTGGCGCCGAACCACACCTACGTGGAGCAAAGCGCAGTCGGCCAGTTCCTGGTGGAGCATATGGGCGTGCCTCGCAATGGCATCCGCAAGGCGCTGGGTGTTGCGGCAGGTGATCGCACGTCGGATGGCGGCACGAAATACCCCATCGTCTACCCGCGCAAGCTGCATCAGGTGTTTGGACCCAGCCAGGCTCCCGAAGCTCCGGCAACCAAGCAGCCGCGCGGCGTGGCGGCGAAGGTGAAGGAGGCCCAGGCCGCCCGCGCTGACTATTTCACCCCCGGAAACATCGTCAAGAGCTACGGCGGACACGACCGTGTGATCGCCTATACCCCGCCGGACGCGGACGGCCGCTGGAGCGTCACCGTGCGCGCGGTGCAAAAGCAGGGCGATGCCTGGGTGGATGTGCCCGATGGGCGCGAGCGTACCCACAGGACGGAGCCCACGCCGCGTGAATTGAAGGCCGGGCCAGTGGAGCGCGCGCCTGCCAGCGAGGAGGCGCCGAGCTTCCGCCGCCAGGAGTCCGAGCATCTGGCCGGAGCCGACTTTGACGTAGCCAACTTCCTCAAGATCATGGGCGAGGGGAGCCCGGCCGCTCGCAGCGCCGCACAGCTGCGCCCCGACTTTTCTCCTGCCGCCCGCGCGGAAGCCGTGAGCGCGGTGAAGGGCACGGCGGATGCGATCCGCAAGGCCTGGGCCAACGGTCCCGAGGTCGTTGTGGCCTTCGATATGCAGGACCCGGTGGTACCGGAGAGTGCACGCCGGGCGGATCTGAAGCAGCGCAGCGGCGGCGCCCACGGCGCCCCGGAGGGCTTCTATTACCAGGGCAAGGTGTACCTGATGGCGTCCAAGCTGAAGACGCCCAACGATGCGGCGCGTGTGCTGTTCCATGAGGCCTTGGGGCACCATGGCTTGCGCGGCCTGTTTGGCAAGGAGCTGGGGAAGATCCTGAACCAGGTGGCCACCATGCGCAAAGCGGATGTGGATGCGAAGATCAAGGAATACGGCCTGCGCCGTGTCAACAATCTGGATCGCCGCACGGCCGCCGAGGAGGTTCTGGCCGAGATGGCGCAGAACACGCCCGAGATTTCCTTTGTGCGCCGCGCCGTTGCCGCAATCCGGAGCTGGCTGCGCACCCATGTTCCACGGTTCAAGTCGCTGGCGCTGACCGACGACGAGCTCATCCGCAATTACATCCTGCCGGCGCGGGCCTGGGTGGAGCGGGGCGCTGGCGGTGGTCGGGATGGCGGCATTGCCTTCAGCCGCGCGCCCGCAGCAACGTCGAACATGCCGGACGCCATCATCGGCAACACACTGGGTGCAGCCTCGGCGCATCCGGACTATGCAGCTGCCAAGGGCGGCGACCTCGAGGCCGCAGTGCGGCTGGCCCAGGATCTGGTGACGCCAGAGCTGGTGGCCAAGGTGAAGGCCGTGATCGGGGATACCAAGCCGCTGGTGGCTCCAGTTGCAGCTGAAGAGGCTACTGGGCGCAACAGAATCCCGCTGGCAGCGGCTGCAGTGCTGGCGCAGCGCCTGGGGTTGGCCACGACTGGCGCTATCGTGCAGGCCAATCGCGCCCACCGTACTGGCATGGATGGGCTGGATCGCATCTTTGCGCCTGTGGACTTTGCCGGCACAGTGGAGGCTGTGCCTTACCTGCTGGTGGACGACACCCTGACTCAAGGCGGCACGTTCGCGGCGCTGGCCAGTCATATTCGTGAAGGGGGCGGCACGGTGGCCGGGGTCATTGCATTGACCGGCAAGCAGTACAGTGCAAAAATCCAGCCCTCTCCCGAAACTCTGGCTTCACTCCGACAAAAGCATGGTGACCTCGAAACCGAATTCCGCGCCGCAACAGGCTACGGCTTCGACGCGCTCACCGAGTCGGAAGCCCGTTACCTCGCGCGCTACGAACCGGCTGACCGACTCCGAGATCGAATCTCTGCGGAAGGACACGCAGGACTCGCTGGCAAAGGTTCAGGAAATACTGGCTCGGAGCCAGTAAACGACGACCCGGTTTTCAGCCGCTCCCGCCTGGCCGACATCAAGGACAGCGCGCTCTCCCAACTTGACACCATCCTGAGCCACCCCGGCAAGGTATCGCTGTGGGACAAGACGGTGGGCACGATGCGCCACCTGGCCGAGCGCGCGCCAGCGTTCAAGCCGGTCTACGAGTCGGCCCAGCAGAACATCGATGACGTGTCCATGCTGGCCAACGATGCCGCGGACACGGCGCCGACGCTGCTGCCCCGTGTGGAGTCCCTGGGCGACCTCAAGAAGAAGCCGGTTTCCGCCGCCGACAACAAGGCGGTGGCCACGCCGCTGTTCGAGGGCACGCTGGTGTGGGGGCGCGATGTGGGCGGGCAGCCCATGCGCGTGGAGGATCTGGCCAAAAAGTACGCCGGCCTGAGCGTGCACAACAAGGCCGCCATGCTGCTGAAGGCCAACAAGATCGATGCGGGCGTGCTGGCGATGTGGCAGGGCCTGCCGGCCCAGCAGTATGAAAAGCTGATCGACTCCCGTTTTGAGAGCAAGTTTCTCAAGGCGGGCGTGGTGTGGAGCGACAAAGAGCTGCAAACCATGTTCGGCGCCAATGCCGCGCAGATCGGCCTGTACCGCGAGGCGCGGGCGGCCATCGACCGCTCCATCGACATGACGGCCCGGGCGGACATGCTGCGCGTGCTGGGCGACGAGTACCGGGCCATGCGGGACGTGGTGCTGGAGCAGCCCTCGCTGGACGCGGCGGCCCAGCTGCTGCTGGACACGCTGGAGCAGGACGCCAAGGCCAACCCTGATGCGCGCGACCGGCTGGGCCAGCTGGAGCAGCAGGTCCGCCGCCGGCTGGACATGGCCCGCGATCTGCAGGCCAGCGGCTATGCCCCTCTGTCGCGCTTTGGCCGCTTCACCCTCGATGTGGTGGACGCCAAGGGCGAGCGCCAGTATTTCGGGCTGTACGAGACGCAGCGCGAGGCCAATCTCGCCAAGCTGCAGATGGCCCAGGCCTTCCCGGGCGCGACCATCACCCAGGGCACCATGAGCGCCGAGGCCTACAAGCTCTTCGCCGGCGTGACGCCGGAGACGCTGGAGCAGTTCGGCGAGATGCTGGGGCTGAACGCCACCGGCGATGAGGCCCAGGACAAGGCGTTCCAGGAGTACCTGCGCCTGACCAAGAACAACCACAGCGCGCTCAAGCGCCTGATTCACCGCAAGGGCATCGCCGGCTTCAGCGAGGACGTGGGCCGGGTGGTGGCGAACTTTGTCTACTCCAATGCGCGCGCCGGGGCCATGGGCCTGAATGCGGGCGCCATGGAAAAGGCGATCAACGCCATCCCCAAGGAGCAAGGCGAGCTCAAAGACCTGGCCATGGGCCTGCGCGACTACATCCGCGATCCGCAGGAAGAGGGCCAGGCCGTGCGCGGCATGCTGTTTGCCCAGTACCTGGGCGGCTCCATCGCTTCGGCCTTCGTGAACACGACGCAGCCTTTCGCGGTCACGCTGCCCTGGCTGAGCCAGTACGGCGGCATGGCCAAGGCCGGCGGCCAGCTGGCACGCGCCCTGAAGGACATGGGCAGGTCCATCGCTGATAAGGGCTTCAAATACGAGCCCGACCTGGCCAAGGCGTTGCAGTCGGCCGAGGATGACGGCGTGGTGTCGCCCCAGGAAATCCACCAGCTGATGGCCCAGGCCCGCGGCGCGGGCATGCTGCGTGCGGGCGATGGCTCCCGGCTGGGCAACGCCCGCGCCAAGGCGTCCAACCTGTGGGAGCAGGGCAAGGTGCTGTGGGGCCAGCCGTTCGCCCTGGCCGAGCAGTTCAACCGCCGCTCCACCTTCATCGCAGCCTACCGCACCGCCAAGGCCGAGGGGATGGTCGACCCCGCCAGCTTTGCCCGGCGCGCCGTGATCGAAACCCAGTTCCAGTATTCCAAGGCCAACAAGCCGCAGTGGGCGCGCGGCGCCATCGGCGGGACTTTGTTTACCTTTAAAACTTACTCGGTCAGCTACCTGGAGCTGATGCACCGCATGTGGAACCAGGGCGGGCCCGAGGGCAAGCGGGCCGTGGGCTGGGCCGTGGCCATGCTGCTGCTGATGGGCGGCGCCGGCGGCTTGCCGTTCATGGAGGATGTCGAGGACCTGGTCGACGGCGCGGCCCAGCTCATGGGCTACAACGTCAGCGCCAAGCAGTGGCGCAAGCAGCTGCTGGCCGACGTGGTGGGCAAGGAGGTTGCCGACTTCATGGAGCAGGGCGTCTCCGGCCTGCCGGGCGCGCCGGTGGACGTGTCAGGCCGGCTGGGCATGGGCAACCTGATCCCGGGCACGGGTCTGTTCCTGAGCAAGCAGGGGCGCGAGCGGGATCTGCTGGAAATCGCGGGCCCGGCGGGCGACTTCGTGTCGCGCGGCTTCACGGCTGCCCGCAAGGTGCTGACGGGCGATGTGGGCGGCGCGGCGCTCGAGGTCTCGCCTACGGCCGTGCGCAACCTGGCCAAGGGCGCCGACATGGCGGCCACGGGCATGTACCGGGACCAGAAGGGCTACAAGGTGCTGGATACCACCCTGGCCGAGGCCGCGGCCAAGGCCATCGGCTTTCAGCCCAAGAGCGTGGCCGAGGTGCAAGAGGCCAACAGCTTCATGCAGCGCAGCAAGTCGTTCTACATCCAGCAGAGCAGCGAGATCAAGGCGCAGTGGGCCGATGCGCTGTTCCGCAAGGACGAGGCGGCCGTGCAGCGCGTGCGCGAGCGGCTGGCGGACTGGAACCGCGACAACCCGGAGCAGCCCATCGTGGTCAAGATGCCGGACATCTGGAAGCGCGTGCGGGAGATGGGCAAGGACCGGACCCAGCGAATCGCGGACACGGCGCCCAAGGCCTTGCGCGAGCAGATGCGGGAGATGGCCAAGGAGGCCAGGGCCGGATAGCCCCGTATAGGGTTCGACGCCGCGCCTGCTCTCGGGGAGAGTGCGGGCATGGCGGACTCTTCTTGGATCAACAGCGCAATGGCGGCACCGGACGAGCCAGCAGAATGGGTGAGCGATTCCCTTGGCTGGCCGCTGGTGATGCGCCGCAATATCTCCGGTTTGGGCGATGTGCTGATCGGCCAGCAGCCGGAGCTAAGCCCGGATCTGGCGCCGGCGGCATGGGCGCAGCAAACCGGCACCATCGGGGCGGCCGTGTCGGTCGGCTCCTGGCGCGATCCCTATACCCCGGGCTTTTTCAGCGAGGCGGCGGGCACGGCGTCAACGACGCTGGCGCTGGCGCTGGGCCCAAACCGCGGCGCGGCCGTGTATGTCGGCTTCGGCCGGTATGTGCCCTTTGTCGCCGGCCACCCCGATCCCGCCTATGCCACGGATCCGGGCCTGGCGCTGGAGCTGCTGGGCGAGGGCGGCGCGGTGGTGGCCCGCATCGCTGTCACTCCCGGCGACGATGGCGACGGCTCGCCCATGTTCACGCTGCACGCCGGCGGCGCTGGTCTTGACCAAGTTGAGCTTGAAGGCCCCATCGGCGTGTACGAATGGCGCAATGCCTGGCTGCGCACACTGGCACTGGCTGTCAATGAGGCGGGCCAGCTCGGCGTGGGTTGGCAGCATCCGGGCTTTGGCGGCTTCACCGACTATCGCTACATCGGCGATGTGCCGGGCCTCGACATCAAGAGTCTGCGCCTGGCGGTCAGCCGCTGCTTTTGCATGACCTTCATCGAGGTGCACAAGACGGGCATGCGGCCGGTGGCCGCACCGCTGGGCACCTGGTGGCGCAACCGTGTGAACGCCATCGAGCAAGGCGGCGGCGATGGCCCGGCCATTCCCGAAGACGACTGGATGGCCCCCATATGAGCCGTACCGTCACCATCGGCACGCTGCTGGGCCTGAACAACCGGCTGGCGCCCACGCGCATGGAAGTGACGCTGCCCAATCGCGCCACCGCGGCCTGGCTGCGTGTGGCCACCAATGTGGACATGACGGCCGACGGTTTTCTGTGCAGCCGCGGCGGTTTCGCGCGCTCTGCGGCCGGCGGCTATCACAGCCTGTGGGCGGATGCCCAGGACGCCTACGCCGTGCGCGATGGCGACCTCGTGCACATCCACGTCCGCACGCTGGCGCAGACGGTGGCGGTGCCCGGTGTGGGCCGGGCCCGCGTCAGCTTCGTGCGATTGCCTGACGGCATGGTGTACTGGAGCAACGGCGAGCGCCTGGGGCGCCTGCAGGGCGCGCTGGCCCGTGAAGTGACCACTGCAGCGCCCAACCCCGTGCCCGTGGTGGATCCGACGGCGGGCAGCCTGCCGCCCGGCCGGTACCAGCTGTGCTTCACGGCCCTGGGCCCGGACGGCGAGTCCGCCAGCTCGGAGCCCCAGGACGTGGTACTGCCCCAGGGTGGCGGCATTGCCATCCATGGCCTGAAGCCGGGGATGCTGGTCTATGCCACTGGCCCGGATGGCGAGGTGTTCAACGAGATCGCCCCTGGCGACTACCTGAGCCTGGGCAATACGGGCGCGGCCTGCAGCACCTTCATGCTCTCGGCCATGCCGCCCGGCCGTGCCTTGGCGCATTACCTGGGGTCGCTTCTGGTGGCGCGCGGGCGCTTCCTCTATCTCAGCGAGCCGTACCGCTACGGCCTGACCCACGCCAGCCGGGCCTTCATCCCGTTTCCCGGCGAGATCACCGTGCTGCAGGCCTTCGATGACGGCCTGTATGTGTGCGCGGACAAGACCTACTGGATTGCCGGCGACCCCCTCAATACCTCGCCCGTGGTGGTGCTGCCCTATGGCGCGCTGCCCGGATCGCTGGCCACCGACCCGCGCGAGAAGACCGCGTACTGGCAGGGCGAGCAGGGCGTGGTCGTGGCGCGGTCCGGTGGCGCGGTGTCCGTGCCCCAGGACGATGCCTTGTTGTTTGCCGCGGCTGTGGGCGGCGCCACGCTGGTGCGCGAGCAGGGCGGCGAGAAGCACGTCATTGCCGCCCGCTTTGACATCGACCCCCTTTGAGCAACGAAAGGAATCCCACCATGAGCCTCAACTACCCGGCCGAGGGCCGCAACTACATCATGGATGCCGCGATTCACGGCGGCCAGCAGATCGGCACATGGTATGTCGCGCTCTACGAGGGCGACTACACCCCCCAGGAAGACGATACGGCCGCCAACATCGGCGCCCGAGCCACCGAGATCACGGCCTATACCGAGCTGACCCGTCCCGAGTTGGTCGAAAGCGCGGCCACCGGCGGCGCATCGGACAACACCGGCAATCTGGCCCAATTCACCCTGTCGGCCCCCAAGACGGTGCGCGGCTTCGCGGTGGTCAGCAGCGCGGGCAAGGGCACCAACACCGGCAAGCTGCTGGCATACCAGCGCCTGGCCACGCCCCGGGCCTATGCTGCAGGCGACGTGGTGAAGGTGCCTGTGTCGCTGATCCTGAGCAACCCGGCGTAAACAGGCAGCGGCCCGACCATGGACTACACCAAGTTCCCCCACCATTCTGGCTTCCCCGCAAGCCGGGAGGGCGAGCGCCAGGCGCGCATGCTGGGCGCCATGGGGGCGCCTGCGCTGCGCCATGTGAACGCCGACGGCTCTGTGTCGCGCAAGGTGGGGGACCGCCTGTCCGTGACGCCACCGGCTGCCAAGGTCGATGATGGCTTTTACAGCCTGGGCATGCAGGGTGGCCAGCGCCATGTGATGGCCTCGCCCACGGGCTGGGGCCGGTTTGTGGACCGTGGGCCCCTGACCGGCGACGATGGCTGGAGGCCGGATTCGGTGGACCGCCTGTACCACTATTCGCGCGGCTGGGGCATGGCTTCGGCCGTGTCCGTGGTGGGCCAGGTGATGGACTTCAACGACAAGGCGGCTACAGCCTGGGAAATCGGCCTGGGTCGCACGCGCGACGGCCGCAAGCTGACCCAGGTGCAGCAGATCTTTGCCGTGGGTTCGCACATCGGAGTCGGGGTGTCGCGCTCGTTCAACTGGTGCGAACCCACGGTGCTGGATGACGGGACCGAGCTGGTCGTGGGCGGCGGCGGTGTCGGCATCACCATGCAAGGGGACTATGTGCTGGTCTACCTGCGCGGAGAGGCCGGCGGCCATGCCCAGGTGCCGCTGCAGACGCTGCAGTACCAGCTGCCCAGCGAGCTGCTGCCGTACACGCTCAGCCCCACGGCGCGGCTGGCCCAGGCCAAGTACCTGCGCCCGGTCTACCCCCAGGTGACCTACCCCGGGGGCGTGCCGACGCCGGTGCCCCATCCCATCAACGACGCGGGCTGCCCGGGCCTGGTGATGCATTTCAGCGACGATGCGGGCGCGAACTGGACGCCTTTGTCCTTTGCGGCCGCGGCCCAGGAGATGTTGGCCACGCTGCTGCCGATGCGCGTGCCGCACGGCCATGACTATTGGGCGGCGGTCAACACGCTGTTCGACCGGGCCATTTTGTCGGCCGGCATCGTGGGCTCTCCCGCCCCGGTGTCGCGCCAGCGTTCCCTGGCCTGCATGAACGTGCCCTATGCGGTGGCCGATCCGAGCACGGCCGTGGGCTGGCGGCTCATGTGCAAGGCCAAGCTGGTGGCCGTGGATGCCGCGGCCCACACCATCACCGAGCTGGACACGCTGCTGGACGACGAGTTCGACCGGGCCATCCACTACTTCGGGTCCGCGGCAGCCATCGGCGGCGGCATGCTGTACCTGGCCAAGCCCCCGCTGGCAGGGGATTTCCGGGACAACCCCGTGCAGTGCTGGTTTGTGGACAGCAGCGGCAACCGCGTGCTCAAGGGGCAGCTGCCCCAGCCGGCCTGGCTCACGGGCAGCGTGTTCGCGATCGACCGCAGGACCGTGGGCTGCACCACCTATATCGACGGAGCCTACAGGCTCTACCAGTCCACCGACCTGGGCACCACCTGGAAGCCGCGCGCCTTGATCGCCGAGGCGCCGCAGCCGGCGCGCGTGGCGGGCGCCGACTTTCTGACCGAATTCGAGTTCGTGACGCAGCTGCGCGATGCCGGGCGCCGGCCAACCCCATGCCCGGGGCGCCCTGGGCCATCGACGCCCGTCTGCCGGTGCCCCAATAAGGAACCCATCACCATGATTCACCTGAGCACTGCCTTGCGCGCGGCCATGGCCACCGAATACGGCCTGGCCCGGATGATGCGCCTGGGCTGCATCAAGATTTTCAGCGGCCCGCAGCCGGACAGCGCCGACGCGGCCGAGCAGGGCGACTGGCTGGCCACGATCACCCAGGACGGCGCCGACTGGTTCCCGGGCTATACGGCCGGCGGCCTCAACTTGCGTGCCGGCCCGGTAGCTGGCGCCTGCCAGAACGATGGCGCCTGGGTGCTGCGGGCGCGGGCCAGCGGCACGGCCGGCTGGTGGCGCTTTGTCTGGAACAGCGCCGACGAGGGCAAACCGCTGCCCATCGAATACACGCCGCGCATCGACGGCCTGGCCGGCGAAGGCCTGGTGCTGCCCAGCAACGAACTGACCGCCGGCCAGACCGTGCCCATCGAATCGTTTTTCTTCTTCATCCCTCCCACCTCGACTTGAAAGGCCCATCATGACCCACTATGTTTCCAGCGGCCTGGCCGCCCACCTGGCCAATACAGGCTCCATGAAGAGCGCCCTGGATGGCGGCTTCATCGACATCTACTCCGGCCCGGTGCCGGCTGACGCGGACGCCGCCCTGGGCACCGCCACGCGGCTGTGCCGCGTATCGCTCGACAGCACGGCCACCGGCCTGACGCTGGTGGCCGATGGCCGCTTCCTGCGCAAGAACCCCGGCGACAGCTGGACCGGCACCAAGGAAGCGTCCGGCACGGCCACGTTCTACCGCCATGTGGAAGACGGCGACGACGGCAGCGCAAGCACGACGGCAAAGCGGCTGCAGGGCGCCGTGGGCCTGACCAATGCCGCCGAGATGACGCTGGTGGATGTGGTCTTCACCGCCGGCGGCACCTTTCCGCTCAATAACTACGTGCTGGAGCAGCCGACCTACGGCTGATACCGATGGCAGTGCCCCAAACCAAGGTGGAGCTGCTGTCGGTGCCCCCTCCGGCGCCTCCGGCACCCCCACCGCCTCCTGCTCCAGTGCCGGCCCCGCCGCCGGCGGGCAACACCCGGCCGCCCGATCCTCCATCGTTCGGCGGCTCGGGTGGCGGCTCGTCCAGTGGGCAGGTGCCGCCGCCTGCGTCCGGCGTGGTGACGATCTGCGTGCCGGTGTATGACGCGGGCGTGCAGATCGGCACCCGTTGCTTTTCGGGCGTGCGCGTGACGTGAAGGAATGCAGATGGCACAGTTGAAATGGATACACGGCGCGCGCTCGATCATCGAGATGGCCAACGACGGCTGTTTCGATTTTCTGATCTGGGCAGAGGCTCAGGGGATTGCATGCGGCCTCAATGCCAGCGATGGCGGCACCGACCCGCGTGAGATTGCCCACGGCGTGATGGTGCTGGACCAGGCGCTGTGTGTGGTGGAGCGCGGGGTGCAGGTCACCCCCTGGCAGCGCCCGCCGTTCGAGTTCCAGCCCTGGATGCCGCTGCGGTTTCGCATCTACCGCATCGGTGGCCATGTGGTCTACACGGTGGGTGCCGAGGACTTCATCACCGAGGGCTACTACGAGAGCACCGCCGCGCGCACCATGGTGCGCAACGTCGAAGTGCGCGGCTCCATCCTGCACCAAAGCGAGGTGCGCAGTACCGGGCCGGTGTTCCTCGATGCGGCATTCGGTGCCGCCTGGGACAGCATCATGGATGCCCAGTTGCTGGACGTGCAGACCATGGGTGGTTACGTGCAGGCCCGGCTGCCGGCCTGGCGCGGCAAGTCGGTGGATGCGGATCGCACCGAGGTGCGCATTCCTGCCTGGCGCGCCACCGCGTCGGATCTGGAGCCGGACCATGTGCTGGCCCGGTTGCCGCAGTGGAAGGCCAGGGCCGGCATCTCGGCATTCGACATCCAGCGCAACGAGGTCTATGCCAAGCTGCCCGGCTGGCGCACCGAGGATCCGGCGCTCAAGGTGCGGCCTATCCAGGTGCCGGGCTGGCGCGCCAAGGCGCAAGGCCCCAATCAGACCTTGGCCAAGGTGCCCAGGACCCGCGCTCACGGCGGCGACGCCATCAATCTGGTCTATGCCCGCCTGCCCGGCTGGCGGGGCAGCAGCATGGCACCGCGCGACATGGCGGGTTTGGCCTATGGCCAGGTGGTGCTGCCCGTCATGCTGGTACCGTTCGCGCCGCCCGCCGATGTGCTGCCCACGGATGCCCTGCGGGGCGTGCTGGGCGGCAGCATGGAGCCCTTCATCGAGGCCGAGCTGACCACGGATCCCATGGTGGGGCTGCTGAGCGGCCAGATGGTTCCTTTTGGCGAGATCGTGCTGGAGACGGGCCGCATGGAGGGCCGGCTGGGCGGCGAGGTGACGGCCTATGCCTCGGTCACGCTGGAGACGGCGGCGCTGGCCGGCCTGCTGGGCGGCAGTATCGATGCCCAGGCAGAAGCGGTGCTGCCGGTGCAGCCCCTGCTGGGCCTGCTGGGCGGCTCCATCACCGTGCTGTCGGGCCTGAGCGAAGTGTTTGCTCTCAATATGACAGGCGGCAAGCCGGGCGGTACCACCCGGTACGACGGCTACGACTTCAACAGCTACGCGCGGATCGGTGATAGGTTCTTCGGTGCGAGCGAGCAGGGTCTGTTTGTGCTCGACGGACCCGATGACGCAGGCCGGCCCATTGCGGCCAGCTTCGGACTGGGGCAGCTGGACTTCGGCAGCCCGCAGCTCAAGACCGTGAGCCATTGCTACCTGGGCGCGGCCGCCGGCGCCATGACACTGCGGGTCGATGCGCTGCTGCGCGGCCAGCCGGCCAGCTACAGCTATGCGGCGCGCGGCCACGGCGCCTCCATGCGGGAGCTGCGTTTCGACCTGGGCAAAGGCCTGTCCAGCAGCTACATCACGCCCACCTTCGCAAATGCCTGCGGCCAGGCCTTCGCGGTGGACGCGGTGCGCTTTCTCATCAATGAATCAGCCCGGAGGATTTGACCATGGCGGATATCGTCACCATCCCGGACGGCACCACCGGCCCGGCCCTGCAGAATACCCAGATCATCAACGCCAAGTGGAACAACGCCCAGATGTGGTTCACACGGGCGTGGAATTTCGCCAATGAGGTGAAGGCCGATGTGGGGACTGCGCCGCAGATTCAGGCGCCGGTGCTGGACAAGAGCTTCACGCCGGCCACGCCGCCCAAGGATCTGGCTTTCGATGATCCCGATTCGGCCCTGGCCTACTTTGACACGAAGAACGCCGAGCTGAGCGCCCAGATCGACCGGGCCTTCCAGCAGATGCTGGGCATTGCCTTCCCGGACATTGCCGTCATGGGGCAGGCCCTGGCCTGGTGCGACCGCGCGCTGGCGCAGGGCGGCACGGGCATCAATGCCAATGTGGAGATGGCGCTGTGGGAGCGCGGCCGGGCCCGCGTGCTCAAGCAGGCCGAGCGCGACATTGCCAGCACCATCGAGCGCTATGCGCGCGCAGGCTGGCCGCTGCCGCCCGGGGCCATGCTGCACGACACGGCGCTGATCCGGCAAAGCAGCCGCGATCAGCTGGCCGAAGTCAGCCGCGACATTGCGATCAAGAGCTTTGAAACCGAGGTCGAGAATGTCCGCTTCGCCGTGAAGAACGTGGGTGACCTGTTCGTGCAGGCCCTGGCCGCCGTGGGCGACTATGTGAAGACCATCATGATGGGGCCCCAGGTGGCCGCGCAAATGGCCACGTCCATGTCGGGGCTCAAGAACGAGGCGGCGCGCACGCTGGTCAGTTTGTACCAGGCCCAGAACTCGGCACTCGAGCCTTTCATCCGCCTCTCGATCACGGATGCGGAGCTCAAGGAGAGGGCGCAGGAAGCGAATCTGCGGGCGCAGACGGAGACCGCGCAGTTGCGCGCACAGTCTGCACTGGCCAACATGCGGATGGTCGGGGATGCCGCAGCCGCCAGCCTGAACGGTATCAGCTCCGGCGTGAGCAACACCATGTCCACCAGCGTGATGATGTAGACGGCCCCCGTATAGGGTTGGACGCGGCCGGGCGGGGCGGCAAAACTGCCCGGCATGAGTGCTCCTGCCCGCCTTAGCTACACGATCTACCAGGGGGCCACGTTCCGGCGTGGCTTTCGCTGGTGCAGCGTTCCTTATCCCACGAGAGTGGTCAATGGCAAGCTGGTGAACGCCGAAACCGGCCTGCCTGTCCCCGACAGCGACCTGACACCCGTGGACCTCACCGGATGCAAGGCGCGCATGCAGTTGCGCGCCGAAGTGCTGGCGCCGGATGTGCTTCTGGAATTGACCACGGAGAACGGCCGCATCGATCTTGGAGCCGGAGATGGCTGGATCTATTTCCCGCTGGATGACACGACGACCGGCGCCATCCCCTATGGGGATCAGCCGCCAGTCACTTGGAGCGAAGCTATCAGTCAACTGGAAGTTGTTCACGCGAATGGCGATGTGTCCCGTCCCGTGGAGATTTCTTGGCGCGTGGATCCGGAGAGCACACGATGAGTGGCGATACTGTAATTGCGCGCGATGCGGAAACCATCGTAGTTCAGGTTGAACGGCCGGGCGGCGTAGTCATGGTGGAGTCCACCGAAACGGTGGTGCTCAAGGAAGATCCAGCCTCGTCGGTGGTCTTGCTGGAAGACGACTCCCAAGTGGTGATAAGCCCCCATCCGGAGATGCAAATCGTGCTCGCGTCTGGCCAGCAGGGCCCGCCCGGGCCGCCCGGCATCCCGGGCCCGGCCGGCGGCCAGGTGCTGCAGCGCACCGCCGGCCAGGACACGAGCGCGCTCGTGGTCGTCTATGAAGACCTGTTCAGCGCGGTGTGGCCGGCCGACCCCGACGTGGAAACCGACGTGCTGGCCCTGCTGGGCGTCACGGTCTCGGCGGCGCAGGGCGGCCAGCCGATCAACGTGCAGCGCCTCGGCGTGATCGATGACGCCAGCTGGAGCTTTGTGCCCGGCCGCCGCGTTTTCCTGGCCGGCCAGGGCCGCCTGACCCAGGAGCCGCCCCAGGCCGGCTATGACGTGCTCATCGGTACCGCCGTGTCGCCGACCCGGCTTCTTCTCAACATCCAAGACCCTATCGAACTGGAGTAAGCCATGGCTACCCAACCCACCCAAGGATTCCTGGCCCGTGTGGCCGGCAAGAGCAAGCAGCTGTTCGGCGTGGCGGTTTCTGCCGGCGCGGCCGATGCCGGCAAGATCGCGGCACTGGGCCCGGACGGCCGTTTCGACCAGAGCCTGATGCCTGCCGGCATCGGCGCCAGCACCATCGTTGCGCCGGCCAGCGAAGCCCTCGGCGCGGGCAAGTTCGTGAACTTCCACGCGAACGCCGGCGCTATGAATGTGCGCTTGGCCGACAACTCCAACGGGCGGCAAGCTGACGGTTATGTGAAAGACGCCGTGGCCAGCGCCGCGAACGCGACCGTGTACCCGCTGGACAGCACGAATTCGGCGCTCACCGGGCTCACGCCCGGCGCCCGGTATTGGCTCGGTACCGCCGGCGGCGTGATCCCCACGCCGCTGGACCCCGCAGACACGGCCAATGCCGGCCGCATCTGCCAGGAGCTGGGCACGGCCAAGAGCGCCACCGAGCTGGTGACGGACGACCTGAGCTACGTGACCCTGTAATGGCTACCCGGCGGCCCCTGGTGCGTGTTGGCGGCAGGACGCGGCAGCTGCCCGCGGGCGACAAGCTGCCCGTCACGCGCTCGCTGCTGGGGCAGTGGAGCGGGGAATCGTCGGCAAGCGCCGGGGGCCAGCGCTTTTACCCGCCGGCGGCGCTTTCCATCACGCAGATCACGGCATGGATGACAGGCGCTGCCGGAGCGGCCACCGGCGCGGTGCTGCGCATCAACGGGCAGGCGAAGGCATCCATCGACATCCCGGCCGGGCAGACGCTGGCATCCAAGCCCTTGGCCATCACCACAGCCGCGGGCGACTACCTCACGCTGGACCGTAGCGGGGCGGCGGCAACAGCCTTTGCGGTGCGTATTGACTATCTGGAGTCCTGAGAATGAAGGCCGTTTACACCACTGTGGTGAATCCCACCCTTGCTGCAACCATTGCAGACATCGCGGCACTGCTGTGTGGCGCGGATATTGCAGACCTGAGCGCCAATTGCGTAAAAGACTCCAGTTCGGTAGATAAAACCATCCCGGCCGGCTGGACCCTCGTGGATGCGGCGGCCAGCGCGACGGACCGGGTGATCTCGGCGCCCGATGTGGATGGACTGACGCAGAAGTACCTGCGCTTGGGAGGCTCCGCGACTTTCCTGAGCGTCATGGGCTACGAGAGCTGGAATGCGGCAAACCATACCGGCGTCAATGCGACCAATGGCGGTACGGCCTTGGGAACAACTGCTTCCGTCAAATTTGCTGCGAACGCTGTGCAGCAGTACTACGTGATGGCCACCCCGCGCTATGCGGTCGTCATTGACGGGTCGGCGCCGACTGGATACATGGGCTGTTTTGAGTTCAGCCGCATGGCGCAATGGCTCAAGGGCTCGAGCTACCCGTGTTTTGCAGTGTCCAATACGGGCCAGAACGGGCTGATGTCAGCTTCGTCAAATTCATTGTGTTCTCCCCGGGTGAAATCGCAGACGGCGGCCGGCGATCTGACAGGGCTGGGTGCCACGGCGGTGACACCCGGCTCGCTCGCGGCGGCCTGTGTGAGACCGCGCTACACCGCCGCTGGATCTGCAACCACCCCTGCCTCTCCTGCACTGGATGCGCAGGATCAGCCGTTCCATAACCTGACGCCTATCTGGGTCGGGCAGCGTATTGACGCCTTTTCGTCGTCTCCCTTGGGCGTCTTTCTGGACGTTGCCGAGATCACGAACATGGGAGCCTCCGCTGACACGCTGCTGGATGCATCCGGTAGCAAGTGGCACGTCGTTCTTCCGGCTACCACCTTCGCCAGCGGTGCGATGGCACTGAGGTTCGCATAAATGGCGCAGTGGAGCGCTACTGGGCGGGTGTTCGGCCTCGGGGGATTGTCCCTCGGGCGCCTTACCGCGCCGCCACAAGCCACGTCCTGGGCCGTACCGGGGAAAATCCTTGGCACAGAGGGGGTTAGGATCATCAGCGCCCAGCGCATGCCTTGGCCCGCGCTCGGAATTCCATTCGATGTTGCGGGTGCAGAGGGTGTGCGCGCGCAGCTTTATCTCCCCATTTCTGGTTCCGGCCCCGCCCCGGCCGCGGCATTCGCTTGGGGCATGGTGGGATAGCTGCCCCCGTATAGGGTTCGACCGCCGAGCCCATCCCCGGAAGACTCCGGGCCATGAAAAACGAATTCGTCATCCAGGCAGACCAGGCCATGACCGGCAAGTCGCTCATCAGCTGGCTTGCCGCGTTCCTTGGCTTCGGCACCTTCCTCGGCTTGGTCAACCTGGCCGTGGGCTTGTTGTCAGCTGCCTGGCTGGCAGTGCAGCTCTACGGCTATATCAGGCACGAGCTTCCCATGAAGCGCATGCGCAAGCAGATCCTGCGGCGCCAGCTTGATGCAAACCCGACGCGGCCCGCGCCGCTGGATGCCGCCGAATGAGTGCCGTTCCTTCCAAGCTGCGCGCCACCCTGGCCGCGCTGACGCTGCTGGCTGGCCTGGGCGGCGGGGCGGTGCTGGTCAATGACCTGCCGCAGGATGTACCAGCCAAGGAACTGCAGCTAGCGCAGTCCGACCCGTATGTCCAAGCTGTGGCCAGCGACCCCACGACCAGCCCCGCGGTCAAGATCGCAATGATCCTGGGCTACTACTACGAGTCCAGCAATCGCCACATCGGCACCCCGTACATCGACAAAGCCGGCCGTGGCCAGCCGCTGACCGTCTGCAACGGCATCACGGGCGCGGGCGTGGTGGCCGGGCGCTGGTACAGCCAGGCCGACTGCTACCGGCTGGAGCGCGGCCGATACCTGGCCGCCGAGCGCGAGGCCCGCCGGCTGCTCACGTATTGGGAAAGGTACGACCCGTTCACCCAAGGCGTGCTGCTGGACTTCATCCACAACAAGGGGACTGCAGCACTCGAGGGCAGCACCATGCGGCGCAAGGCCAATGCGGGCGACCTGCAGGGCGCGTGCCGAGAAAACACGCGCTGGAACAAGGGCACCGTGGCCGGAGTGCTGCAAGTGCTGGGCGGCCTGCAGATACGGGGCGATTCCAACGACGAGATATGCCGCAGCTGGCGCGTGGAGCCGCACACATGAGCCTCGCCACCCTCACGCACGCCGCCGCGGCAATCCTGGCCGGCCTGCTGGCCTGGTGCTTTCAGGAAGCCCGTCTGGGGGCCGAACTGGCCGACGAGCGCCTGCAAACCAGCGAATACCGGCTGCAGGTGACACAGGAGCGCGCTGCGGCCAATGCCCGTGTGGCGGCTGTTGGCCAGCAGATCGCTGGCGTTTACCAAGGAGCCCTCAACGATGCAATCAAGAAGCAAGCCACTTTGCACGCTGCTGCTGATCGCGCTGGCCGCGAGCGCGACGGCTTGCGCCAGCAACTGTCCGATGCCGAGCAGCGACTTGCCGACGCTTCCCCCGCCGCCCTCATCGAGTACGCCCGTTCCCTCAACCGCGTATTCGGACAGTGCAGCCAGCGATATACGGAGCTGGCAGCGCGAGCTGATGGGCACGCAGCTGATGCGGCAACCTGCCGCGCGGCCTGGCCCGTGATCCCCACCCCCACCACCAAGGAAAACCAATGAACAGAATTGCGATCACCGAGCAGATGGTCGGCCGCTTCCTTTCCTGGCCGCTGCCGGCCGACTTCGCGCCTGACTGCGGCATCACCTTCACCCGCTCGCCTCACGCGGGCATGAACCCCACGGGCACCAACCTGCTGCATTTCGGCCAAGCCAAGGCGATGCTGGAGCATTGCATCAACGGCGCCGACACCGGCGAAAGCAACCTGCCGCCCCACCAGCAGCGCGTCCTGGACGAAAAGCAGGAGCTGGACATCCGCATCACAAAGCTGGATGAGTTCATCGAGCGCAATCCGCTGTTCGGCAATCTGCCGGACGCTGAGCAGGCCCGCATGAAGCGCCAGCTCGATGTGATGCACGAGTTGTCGTCCATCCTGAGCGAGCGCATCGCCAATTTCTAAGCCATCCGGCCCGCCCCGGCCGGCTGCCGGAATCTGGAGTACCCCGTGAACTTTCAACTCTCGTTCAAGAAGCTGGCGCTGGTGTGCGCCGTCTTGCTCTCCATCGGCCTGATCTTCTATGCCCATCGCCTGGGCGGTGATGCGCCCAAGGTTGCCGACCTAGTGGGCTTCTTCTTTTCGATGTTCCTGCTCCTGGCGCTGGGCGCGGTCGAGCTTGCGGCCGACCTGAAAACCGCAGTTCTCGCCAAGCTGGAGCCTAAGGAGCATGCCAACGCACCTATTGCCCCGCAGCGGCCCCACCGGTATGACCTGGAGTATGCGCTTGTGCATGCGATGGCTCCTGGACTGAACAACCGCATGGATGGCAAGGGGGTTGGTGAATTCATTCGGGACACAGTTGATGCGATCCTTGGGGATGGTCGAATCAGTATGGGTAGCACTCGGCCTGAATCGCCGATCATCGCCCCAGCCTTGGACGCCATCGATCCCGCGAAGGCTGACCAGCACAAATGCCTGGTACACGGCGTTGCGACTTGCACCTGCTCCGCCACCATGGACGGGCTACTTCGTTCTGCCGGCTACCAGGCCGACCAGGCGGCCGAAGCCGAGATAGTGGCAGCAGGCCTGACTGCGCCGCGCGTGACGGCCGAGCAGATCCAGGCGCTGATGGACAGGCTGACCTGGCGCTACGAGCAGCCCGAAGGCACCGCCAGCACGTTTGCCCATGCTTTCCTGGGCCGCTTCTACCTGGCCACCGGGCACAGCGCCTGCGTGAGCGCCGAGAACTTCAATGCAGCCCTGGGCCAGAAGTACGCCCGCGAGCAGGCCGAGGGCAAGGCCCGCGATAAGCTGTGGGAACTGGAAGGGTGGGCGCTGCATCGCGCCCTCAATGCTGGCGCTTAGAAGCCTGTTGCCAGCAATGTGGCCCATCGTCGGCAAGCGGAGCTTGCTGCCGGTGGGTTTTTTATGGCAGCTCGATGGTGGCAAGGTCGATCACTTCGCCGTCGATGCCGATCATCTCGCCCTTCGTGGTTTCATCGATCTCCACAGGCACGCCCCACATTTCGCCCGGGCTGCGCATTGAGTTCATTTTGTCAAGCTGCCGCGCCTGGTCGCCGGGCAGACGAATCAGTTTGGGGTATTTGTTGGAGTGCTTGCGCCAGTGCTGCATGAACGCATGCGTGACGCGCTGGTGGACGGTTGCGATGGGGGATTTCTCGGTATCTGCCATGCCCGGCATTGTCGCGCAGTCAGAAAGGCGCGGGAGAGCGCAGCACTTGGGCCGGCCCCGGTCCGTAATAGACAACGCCCTCCGGAACCTTTTCGACCAGCACCCAGCCTGCGGACGCTGGTTCGACAACATAGTCGCCCGGCTCCCCAGGCAGCACGCGTTCGCGCGGCATGTCAGAGCGTCCCCGCGTGCGGAGCAGCGTCGGATACAGCGGGATCAGGGGGTGAGCTCGCATCTCCACTCCTGCGCATACCATGCATTGCCCACGCGCTCGAGGCCCGAAAATTTCAGGGTGTCCACAAAAACCGAGGTGAGCTTGGGCTCGTAGAGCTCCTGGCCTGATGCTCCCAGCAACTGCAGCACCGGCACCGTGCGGGGCTCATCAGGGGATATGCGTAAGTGCGTCAACGAGAGCTCGCCCACAGCCCGCATCGTGGGACGGTCAGGGACGCTGAGCCGGCCTCCTGATCGCAGCAGCGTCACATGGGCTTTCATGGCAGCGCATCCTCGACGGCCCACTCTTTGAGCATACGGATTGGATCTAGCCCGAGTGCGTGTATTTTTCTGGGCAGTCGGTCAGCAGCTCCTCAAAGAACATGCGGACTGCAGTGTCCAGCGTGGGCATATCGCCCTGATCTGCGCGATCTTCGGACCAGCGCAGCCAGCGCTCGAGGATCTCGTCCTTCACGCTGGCCGCATCCAGGCGAGCGATCACCTCGGCATGCGTGGGGTTCCAGAAAAATTTGCCCGCAAACTGACGATGCGTGTAGGCGCGCCGCTCGAACCGCAGGCGCACGCGACCCAGCATCAATGCATCCACTTCGACTTCCACAGGGCCTTCCACGCCGCCTGCCGGAGGAAGTGTTTTCCCGGCGGCAGCAATCTCAACGCCGGTGACCAGGCCCAGGCAGCCGTTTGTCGATTCCTGCATCTCGAAGCTCCAAAAATAACTGTTTATTTATACAGTATTTTATCGCCGGGAATTGTTAGTATTCACTCATGTGCAATCGCTTTAATACCCCCGAGGAAATTGAAATGGAGCGCCATTTCAAGATTGGCAGGGATGCGCCGAACAGGGGGTGGAACGCTGCAGTGGTGCCGCTGGCCACAGCCCCATACATCACACCCGGCGGCCAGCTGGTGGCAGGGCAGTGGGGCATGATCCCGCACTATTCGAAGACTCGGGTGCCCGTGGACGCCAACGGGAAGCGGCTCTCAACGAACAACGCGCGCCGCGAATCACTGGCAACCCGGCAGACGTTTGCCAGATCCTGGAAAGCCGGCCGGCGATGCCTGATCCCGGCAGCGAACTGGCTTGAGCCGTACTGGGGCTTGAAAACCAGAAACATCTGGTGGTCGATCCGGCGTGCTGATGGCAACCCAGCTGCGCTGGCTGGCCTGTACAGCGAGTGGATGGACCATACGACCGGCGAGGTGGTGCCGAATTTCACGATGATCACGCAGCCTGCTGATGGTCACCCCCTGCTGGCGCTGATGCACCGGCCGCAGAGAGAAAAGCGCGCGGTTGTCATGCTTGAGCCAGAGGATTGGGATGAATGGCTGCACGGGTCTGTCGACCAGGCCGACGCGCTCATTAAGCTGCCAGCGCCTGGGCTGCTGGTCAGCGGGGCCGAGAAGCCTGAGGACGAAGAGCTCCTGCCGCCGGCCGAAGCGCAGGCCCTGCATGCGGCAGGCTGAATCCGTCACGCCAGCCGGCGTAGAGGAATCACATTGCTTGGCGGCCGGGGCGCTGCGCCCCCATTCGCGCACTCGACAATAAAGTCGGCCCAGATATTCAGAGCTCTGCGGCGCTCCGGGATCTCTTCACGCACGTCATAGACCCCCTCCATCCCTTTCAGCTTGTGGTTCAGTGCAATTTCTGAAATCTCGCGCGAGATGCCGAAATTTCGCAGGTGACCCTTGGCAGTGCTTCGGGTGTCGTGCGGCGTGAAGCGGCGAATATCGATGTCGCCGCGCAGAAAGCTGCGGTTGATCGCTGCCCATAGCGTCGTGCGGCCCACATGGGTATCGCCCAGCTTTGCGATGCGGTCTGCTCGCCGTGCTGGGAGGACATAAGCCGAGTCGCCGGAAAGGGTGATCAGCTCGCGGAACCACTCGATCACCGGAGGAGCCAGGGGGACGAGGAAGCCGGATCGGGTCTTCACCGATGAATCTGGAACCCACCAGGTCCCGGCCTCGAGGTTCAGGTGCTCTTTGCGCGCCTTGGCCAGTTCGATGCCACGGACGCAGGTGGCCAGCAGTATGCGGAAGGCCAGCGCGTTTTCGCGGCCGATGAAGTCGATGTCTGTCAGCAGCAGGCGCAGCTCGTCCGGCTGGAGCATGAGGCGCTTGCGTGGCTTGGGGCGCGTGCCCTTGAGAGCCTTCAGTTTGATGCCGGTGCAGGGGTTGGCCGGGATCAACGGCATCCCGCAGGCATGGTCGAAAATCTGGGAGATGGTTGTCAGGGCCCTCTTTGTCATCAACCAGGTCCGGTTGATCTCCTTGAGCAACGTGGCTATATCGATGCTCGTGACCGAGGTGACCCGCCGCGGGCCGAGCCTCGGCAGCACGATCTGGTCGATGTCTGCATTGCGGTAGTACAGCGTGCTTTCGCCGTAGTTCTCGGGCTTCAGGATCTTTTCGCGGTAATCCTCCACGAGATCCCGCACCGTCCATTCCGCCATGAGCCGGGTTTTCCGCTCCTGCTTCTGGGCCGCAGGATCTTCGCCGCGGTCAATGGACGCCCGCATGGCGCGCGCAGCTATCCGTGCATCACTTAGCGAGAAATCGGGGTAATTCCCAAGAGTGACCTCCCGGCGCCGGTTGCCGGTGCGATACCGCAATACCCATGTCGCGGTTCCGGCGCTCGACAGCGTGAATGTCAGCCCATCGCCATCGGATTTTGCAATGGGCTCACCTTTGGCGATCCATCGCCGTATTTGCAGGTCTGTGAGGTTGTGGCTGGTTTTTGCCATGGCGCTTTTGGACACGATTTTGGGTAGCTAGGAGTCTAGCTACCCAGCTAGCTACCCAAAAATGGTGCGCCATTGTGACACGTAGTGATTCAGTGGGATATTAAAAAATCAATGATTTCAATGGGTTGGAGATCCGCTTGAGCCGGCGTGACCCGTAGTGAGACATGAATGAAAATTCCACGTTGCAATCTTCATGTTCTAGAACTTTCCTGGTTGGGTGTGCTTGCCCAAAAGGGCGGGCCCCTTCGAGCCGGCCGCCGGCGGCTGCCTTTGGCTGTTCATCTCGCACCTTGGACAGGATGGTACCAACCCCTGGTGGTGATACCGGACACGGGCCGGGCAGCGCCGGCATTCGAACGGCATTTCATGGAAACGGATCGCTGTGGCGAAATAAGCCACAAGTTGAAATTTATTGCCGCTTTGGATGTTGCTGAATGTAAAAAATAATGCATATTTAATGGTGAATCTCGGTTTCTGGAGGGAGCTAATATGCGTATCAACCATCCCGTGACGCAGCGCGAATACGAGTTTCCGGACAATGCCACCCTGATGTCCACCACGGACGCAAAAAGCCGCATTACCTATGCCAATGCGGCCTTCGTTCAGGTCAGCGGATTTGAATTGGACGAGCTCTATAACCAGCCCCATAACCTGGTGCGCCATCCCGATATGCCGCCCGAGGCTTTTGCCGATTTATGGCGCACGCTCAAGAATGGCGAGCCCTGGAGTGCCCTGATCAAGAACCGCTGCAAGAACGGCGACCATTACTGGGTCCGGGCCAATGCCATACCGATCATCCGCAACGGCGTCACCCAGGGCTATATGTCGGTGCGCACCAAGCCTGGTGCCGAGGAGGTGCAGGGGGCCCAGAAGCTCTATCAGGCCATGCTCAAGGGAGAAGTTGCCGGCAAGCAGTTTTTCAAGGGGCTGGTCATCCGCTCGGGCTGGAAGCGCATTTTCTCCATCGGGCGTGTCATTTCCGTCCGTTCTCGGATACGGCTCAATATGCTGCTGGTATGGGCGCTGACCATGGTCAGCCTTTTTGCCTTGCAGGGCATTCATGCCGAAGATATTCCCGCCTATGCATTGATCACCGCCGCTTTCGTGATCGGCAACTACCTGCTGGAATCCCAGCTTGCGCGTCCGATAGAGCAATTGCGCAAGCAGGCGCTGGACGTGGCCACCGGCAATAACCGCGATGTGGTGCAGATGGATCGTGTCGACGAAATCGGCATGACCATGCGAACCATCAGCCAGCTGGGCCTGATGTTCCGCTGGCTGATCGACGATGTGAGCCAGCAGGTGACCAGCGTGCGCACCGCCGTGGACGAAATCTCGCGCGGCAACCAGGACCTGCGCGAGCGCACGCACCATTCCACGTCCAGCCTGGCGCAGACGGCATCGGTCATGGAGCAGATGAACGCCACCGTCCAGAACAACAACGCCACTTCCCAGGAAGCCAATGCGCTGGCCAAGAAATCCAGCCAGGCCGTGAACCAGGGCGGCCAGGCCATGCAGAAAGTCGTGGACGTCATGGCCGAGATCGCCAGCAGCTCCTACCGCATGAACGACATCATCGGCGTGATCGACGGCATTGCCTTCCAGACCAACATCCTCGCACTCAATGCCGCCGTGGAGGCGGCCCGTGCCGGCGAACAGGGGCGCGGCTTTGCGGTCGTGGCCAGCGAGGTGCGGGCTCTGGCCCAGCGCAGCGCCAATGCGGCCAAGGAAATCAAGGAGCTGATCGACTCCAGCGTGGGCCGCGTGGAAAGCGGCGCCACGCTGGTGCACAAGACGCGTTCGGAGATCGAGGAGGTAGTGGCCCACGTGGAGCAGGTCACGGCGCTGATTGCCCAGATCAGCGGCGCCACGCACGAGCAGCGCGACGGCATTGCCGAGGCCAATCATTCGATCGGCCATCTGGATTCGATCACGCAGCAAAATGCAGCCCTGGTGCAGCAAAATGCCGCGGCCGCGGAAAGCCTGCAGACCCAGACGCGCCAGTTGGATGAAGCTGTCAGCGTGTTCCGCTGAGATCGATGAAAGAAATGAGGACTGGCTTTTCCCTTTAACCATTCCAGTCCCATCAACGTGTTCACCAATTGCAATATGCAATCATCAAACCGTTGAGGAGGGCGTGGCTGGGTTCAGAGTGGACCGGATGCCTCGTCGAGGAGGCAAGCAGAATGGGTGCGGGCTTGAAACTGCCCACCCCTTTTTTTCTTTCTCGAAAAAGAAAAAAGTGAGCTTCTTTTCTGTCTCGATGGATTTCAACAGAAAGCCTCTTGTTTTTTGTTACAACCTCTGTACGGAGGCTCTGTGCAAGAAATCAAAGGCCAAGATCTCAAAACCATCCTGCATTCCAAGCGGGCCAATATCTACTACCTCGAACATTGCCGCGTGCTCGTCAACGGCGGGCGCGTCGAATATGTGACCGACGCCGGCAAGAAAAGCCTGTACTGGAACATTCCCATTGCCAATACCACCAGCATTCTGCTGGGTACGGGCACGTCCATCACCCAGGCCGCCATGCGCGAACTGGCCAAGGCCGGGGTGCTGGTGGGCTTTTGCGGCGGTGGCGGCACGCCGCTGTTCAGCGCCAACGAGGTCGATGTGGAAGTGGCCTGGCTGACGCCGCAAAGCGAATACCGGCCCACCGAATACCTGCAGGCCTGGGTGAAGTTCTGGTTCGACGACGAACTGCGCCTGCAGGCGGCCAAGCAGTTGCAGACCTGGCGCCTGCAGCGCTTGCTGTCCGAATGGAATACCCGCACCCTGAGCGAAGCGGGCTTTGCGGTGGACATGGAGCGCCTGAAGGCGCTGGTGCGGCAGTTCACGCCGCTTATCGCCAACGCGCCGGATGTGACCGCGCTGCTGACCGACGAGGCACGGCTCACCAAGGCGCTGTTCAAGCTGGCGGTGGATGCCGTGGGCTACGGCGAGTTCACGCGCGCCAAGCGCGGCACGGGCACCGATGCGGCAAATCGATTCCTCGACCACGGCAATTACCTGGCCTATGGCCTGGGCGCCACGGCCACCTGGGTGCTGGGCCTGCCGCATGGCCTGGCTGTGCTGCACGGCAAGACGCGGCGGGGTGGCCTGGTGTTCGATGCGGCTGATCTGGTCAAGGACGCCGCCATCCTGCCCCAGGCCTTTCTGTCGGCCATGCGCGGCGACGACGAACAGCAGTTCCGCCGCCAATGCATCGAAGCGCTCACGCGCAGCGAATCGCTGGACTTCATCATCGATACGCTCAAGCGCATTGCCGTCGAGACGGCGCGCCTCGCAGTGCCCCCGGAGATTCAGGCATGAACGTGCTGTTCGTCTCCCAATGCAGCAAGCGTGCCCTGGCCGAAACCCGCCGCATTCTCGACCAGTTTGCCGAGCGCCGCGGCGACCGCACCTGGCAGACGCCCATCACCCAGGCCGGCCTGGATACGGTGCGCAAGCTGCTGCGCCAGAGCGCGCGCAAGAACACCGCCGTGGCCTGTCACTGGATACGCGGCCGTGACCACAGCGAGCTGCTGTGGGTGGTGGGCGACGGGCGCCAGTTCAATGCCGAAGGCGCCGTGCCCACCAACACCACGGCGCGCAATGTGCTGCGCACCGAGGATGAGAACGCCTGGCACCATCTGCCGCTGATCACGGCGCTGGCCGCACTGGCAGCCTTGTTGCACGACCTGGGCAAGGCCACCAGGGCATTCCAGGATAGGTTGAAGAATCCGGGCCTGCGCGAGCGCAATCACTACCGCCACGAGTGGGTGTCAGTGCGACTGTTCCAGGCCTTTGTGGGTGACGAAGACGATGCGGGCTGGCTGCGGAGGCTGGCCGCCTGCACCGATGCCGGCATGACGGCGCAAGCATTCGAGGATCGGTGGCTCCATGGCTTGCTGCAAGATGGACTGACCGATGCAGACTGGGATGTTGCGCAAAAGGAGGCCGCCAATCCCTTTGCCTGCCTGCCGCCTTTGGCGCAGGCCGTGGCCTGGCTGGTGTTGACCCACCATCGCTTGCCTTGTCTACCCAATCGCAAAAGCACCCTTGATGCCGACGACAGCGATGATGACGGCGGCGCTATCTTCAAACGCTTTGGTTCGCATCCGTCCGATGTGTCTGCGCGCCTGCTTCATGGCCTGTTGGCACGAGTGAACGCAGACTGGAACGAGCCACGCGAAGCGGTCGAAGCTGCGAAGCTGGGAGCGTATTGGCAGTTCCCCCATGGGTTGCCGGTGAGCCAATCCGCATGGCGCAAGCAGGCGGCGCGTTACGCCGGCAAGCTGCTGGAGCTGGTGCCGCATTATCAGCAGGTGCCTGCGCTGCATGACCCCTTCACCATGCATGTGAGCCGCATGTGCCTGATGCTGGCCGACCACCATTACTCCAGCATCGAGGACGAGGCCCGGCGCAGGCCCTATCGCAACGATGGCTATCCTCTGTTTGCCAACACGCTTAAAAACAGTAGCGCCCGGCGCTTGATGGGCGGGCACAAGCCGCCATTTTTCAACCAAACCCTGGATGAGCATCTGCTGGGCGTGCAGGCCCATGCCAGCCTCATCACCCATGCCTTGCCCACCTTGGCGCGCAGCCTGCCTGCGCTGCAAAACCACAAGGGCCTGAAAAAACGCAACAGCAACGCGCGTTTCCAGTGGCAGGACAAGGCTGCGGACTTGGCCGCCAGCGTGCGCCATCGAGCTGCCAGCCAGGGAGCGTTCATCGTCAATATGGCTTCGACCGGCTGCGGCAAGACGCTGGGCAATGCGCGCATCATGAATGCGCTGGCTGATCCGCAGCTGGGCATGCGCTGCGCCTTCGCCATCGGCCTGCGCACGCTGACCTTGCAGACGGGACGCAGCTTTCAGCACGACCTGGGCTTGAGCGAAGAGCAATTGGCCATCAAGGTGGGCGGCAGCGCGAGCCGCGCACTTTTCGAGTACTGGGAGCGCCAGGCCGAAGCCACCGGCTCGGCCTCTACGCAGGCCTTGCTTGATGAGGGCGGGCAGGTGCTGTTTGAAGGCAATGACCGCCACCCGCTGCTGGAACGCCTGAGCGATGATGCCCAGGTGCGCAGCCTGATTGCCGCGCCCCTATTGGTCTGTACGGTGGATCACTTGACGCCCGCCACCGAAAGTCTGCGCGGCGGCCGCCAGATCGCGCCCATGCTGCGCTTGCTGACCGGCGATCTGGTGCTGGACGAGCCCGATGACTTTGACATGGCCGACCTGCCCGCGCTGACGCGGCTTGTGCACTGGGCGGGCCTGCTGGGCTCGCGCGTGCTGCTGTCCTCGGCCACCTTGCCGCCGGCGCTTGTGGAGGGACTGTTCCTGGCCTATCGGGCGGGCCGCGAGATCTTCCAGAAACACCGCAGCGAGCGGCCGCACGAGGCCAGCAACATCTGCTGCCTGTGGGTAGACGAGTTTCAGCAGACGGCCCAGGACTGCGCCGATAGCCGTGCCTTTGGCGAAGCGCACCAAGCTTTTGTGCAAAAGCGCATGACGCAGTTGGCCAAGACCTCCGTGCGGCGGCTGGCCTGCATTGGGAGCTTGCCGCAAAGCTGGAGCTGCATAGGCATGAGCGAAGCGCAGCGCCGCAAGGAATGGGCGCAACTCCTGCTGCAACACGCCTGGGTGCTGCATCAGGCGCCTCAAAACCATGGCCAGGATCCGGCTAGCGGCAAGCGCGTGAGCTTTGGGCTGATCCGCATGGCCAATATTTCGCCGCAGTTCGACGTGGCATTGGCCATGTACGCACAGGGCGCTCCTGCTGCTGGCGTGCGCGTGCATCTGTGCGTGTACCACTCGCAGTTTCCGCTGCTGGCACGCTCGGTGATCGAACGGCAATTGGATACCGTGCTCAACCGGCGTGGCGCCGACGAGGGGCGTGATCCGGCCCTTCTGCAGCCCGGTATTCGAGCGCTCATCGACGCTCATCCCGAGCAGGATCAGCTCTTCATCGTGCTGGGGTCACCTGTCACGGAGGTGGGCCGTGACCATGATTACGACTGGGCCGTAGTCGAGCCTTCTTCCATGCGCTCGCTGATCCAGCTTGCAGGACGGGTGCGTCGCCATCGCAGCGCGCCAGTGCAGGAGGCCAATGTGTTGGTGTTGGACACCAATCTGCGCGCATTGGAGCGCAAAGGCCAGGCCGCCTATTGCAAGCCCGGCTTTGAAATGGAGCGGCTGCCGCCGGGCGGCACGGATGCTGCCGCGCACTTTCATCTGGAATCGCACAGCCTGAACAAGCTGCTGTCACGCCAGCTCAAGGAGTGGGCGCAGTCGCCATGGCCGGTGGATGCGCGGCCCCGGGTTGCGCGGGCTGCAGGCAAGCTCAGCCCCAGCCGCAACTGGGTGGATCTGGAGCATGCCCGCATGCGCGACACCATGCTGCCGCGCGAGGCCGACAGCGCGGCCACCACCGCAGTCAAGCGCGCCGCCAGCCTGGCCTGGCATGAAGCCGATGGCGAGCAACTGCAGTGCCTGTGGCTGACAGGTGTACTGCCGCAATACCAGCGTTTTCGCGAGGACCCGCAGCGTCGTGTCGATGTGGTGCTGCTGCCCGATGAAGACGAGGAAACGCTGTTGCTGCACCGCGTGGTCGATGGAGAGCGGCGCGGTAAGCAACTCTATGTGTGCATAGACGAGACCATGCGTGCACCGGTAGCTGACACCGCTTTGCGGCCCGGTCCGCAGCACAGCGTGCAGCCATGGATACAGGTGGATTTGCTGGAGGAACTGCGCACGCTGGCCCAGGAGATGGGCCTCTCGCTGCAAGACTGCGCCAAACGATATGCCACCGCCAGCCTGCCGGATGAGGGGCAAGGCTGGCGGTTTCATGAGGCTTTGGGGTTCACCAAGAGAGCGTGAGCTGCCTGTGCGGCAGAGAACGGTGCATCCCCATCAGGGTATTTTCTGAGCTGCTTATGCGGCAGTTAATACTCATCATGGTATGGTTAACTTCTGTGAGCCCTCCACCCATAATAAGAACCAGCACCGCTGCAACGGTGCTGGTTATCACCACTAGCTGTCGAGGCTACCCAATCCAGAAAGAGAGGTCACAGTTGATTAGCAATCACGCCCTTAGAAGAGCTTGATCGCCATTTGGCCTAACTTCACATCCCCAGTTGGTTTGTGCTGACTGGGCAATTCTATCTTTCATTGAATTGGAAAGGTGTATCCCTATGTCCACTGCCTCTGTAGCAGGCGGCAAGGCAGGCTGGCGCGCGGAAATTGAACGGTTCTTGCAAGAGCGATTGCAAGCCAAGCTCGACAAGCTCAAGCCTGACGATCCCCAACGCGGCGAGGTCATTGCTTCGTTTGCCCCTGATGCATGGCTGGAAGACGCCGCACGGCGCGTGCAGCAAATCCAGGCCGTCACACATTCCCTCAAACCCATTCACCCCGACGCGCGCGGTACCAATCTCTATGTGGAGCCCGAGCAACTGCCAGAGCTATGCGAACTGGGCAGTCATGCGCTGGGCACGGAATTCGCAGGCGACGTCGTAGGCAATGCGGCTGCGCTGGATGTCTACAAGTTCCTGAAGCTGCAGGTGGGTGGGCGCAGTCTGCTGTCAGCCTTGCTGGCCGAAGATGCGGATGCTCTACAGGCCTTGCATGACGACCCGGTGAAAGCCCAGGCCTTGCGCGATGCACTGGTGTCATTGACGGCACCGCGTGCCGGCGGCCCCAGCAGCCATGGCCGCGCCAAGCAGCTGTACTGGCTGACCGGCGATGACGCCTGCGACGATGCGCAATACGAGCTCCTGGCGCCGCTCTATGCCACCTCGCTGGCGCATGCCGTGTACGGTGAGATCCAGGAGCACCGCTTTGGCGAGGCCAACAAGGCAGCGCGCCTGGCCCGTCGTGGCCGCAAGCCGCACGATGGCGTGTTCCACGACTACCCGGACCTGGCTGCGCAGAAGATGGGCGGGACCAAGCCACAGAACATCAGCCAGCTCAATAGCGAACGCGGTGGTGTGAACTATCTGCTGTCTTCCTTGCCGCCCGCCTGGACACCGAGCGCAGTGCGCATGCCGGTGCACGCCGAATCAGTGTTTGATCGCATGTTTATCGCCCGGCCCGAAGTGCGCTGCACGGTGCGCGCCTTGCGCAAATTTCTGGCGGAAGCCACCCAATCGAACAAGCCCACCCGGGACACGCGTAAAGCCTACACAGATGCCTTGCTGGATGAGCTGGTCGCATTTGCCAATGAATTGCAGCAACTGGTTCAGCCCGGCTGGAGCAAGGACGACGAGCGCTTCGAGGCGCTGAGCTACATGGAAAAGCTGTGGCTTGATCCATTGCGTTCCGAGCTGCCCGAAGAGGTGCAGTTTGCCAGCGACTGGATGTACATGGACTGGCCAGCAGAGATTGGCAAGCGCTTTTCCACCTGGCTGAACAGGGCCTTGGGTGAGCAGTTTGGTGATGTGGAAGCGCGCGAGTGGCGCAAGGAGCTGCTGACGGATGAAGACGGCTTCAAGCAGCAATTGCGAGAGCTGCGCGACAAGCTGGATGCCCCTCACTACATCCCTATTCGCAGCACGCATGATGAGTTGGTGGCTGGGGGTGACGAATGACCAGGAAACCTCAACCCCAAGCCATTCTGGTGCTGCCGCATTTGCGCGTGCAAAACGCCAATGCCATCTCCAGCCCGCTCACGCATGGCTTTCCTTCCATCACTGCCTTCACCGGCCTGATGTGGGCATTGCAGCGCAAGCTGGTACAAGCGCAGATCCCCTTGAAGCTGCTGAGTGTGGGCGTGGTCTGCCACCATCACCAGGAGCAGGTGACCCAAGGTTACGTGCGCACCTTCAACCTGACCCGCAACCCTGTAGACAAGGACGGCAGCACGGCCGCGATTGTGGAAGAGGGGCGCATGCACCTGCAGGTGTCGCTGATCTTTGCGGTTGCAGAGCAGTTGGCCCCGGGTGCTGCCAGCGTGCTGGTGCAAGGTGGTGAAGATCGCATGGCCGAATGGGCGGCCAAGGCGGGCGAGATTGCTGCCCAGATGCGGGTGGCGGGTGGAACCCTGTTGCCCTCGCGCCCAGTGCCCGGCAAGAAAGTGCGCCCATGGATGGCACTGCTGGCAGAGGACCCTCAAACGCAGGAAGCGGATTTTCGGCGCTGGCGCCGCCAGTGGCTGCCGGGCTTTGCACTGGTGGCGCGCGATGACTTGCTGGCTGCACGCCTGGAGCAGCTGCGCAAGACCGATGCTCAAGCCACGCTGCTGGCTGCATGGCTGCATGCCTCGCGCTTCAACCACCAGGTATTGGCAGACCCGGATGGCAAGCCGCAGGCCGATGGCAAGGTGCGCTGGGGAGATCCGCTGCGCCCCAAAGGCAGCGGCTGGACGGTGCCCATCCCCGTGGGCTATGCCGCGCTCTCGCCCCGCCACGCAGCCGGCTCGGTCGCCAACGCGCGCGACATGGCAACGCCGCTGCGCTTTGTGGAGTCGGTGTATTCGCTGGGCGAGTGGATCAGTCCTCACAGGCTCACCGATCTGGAGCAACTGCTGTGGACTGCAGAGACTGATACCGCCAGGGGACTGTTTCGCTGCCGCAATGGCTACCAGCCACCGCACACATTGCCTGTAGACCACGACGGCCATGCAAACCTGGAAGACGAGTGGGAAGAGGAGGACGACGCTTATGTCGATGACTAGGCGAGCCGTTGCTCACCCTTGCTCCACCCCAACCGTTTCAACGAATTGCTAAAGGATTTCTAACCATGTCGAACAACCTGAAAACCGCATCCGTCCTGGCTTTCGAGCGCAAGCTGGACCCCTCCGATGCCGTCTTCCACGCGGGTCTCTGGAGCCAGAAGGCGGCTTCGGAAAGCTGGTCGCCGGTTCGCATCAAGGAAAAATCGGTGCGCGGCACCATCAGCAATCGGCTCAAGGCCAAAGAGCAGCAGGATGAGGCCAAGCTGGACGCCGCAATCCAGAACCCCAACCTGCAAACCGTGGATGTGGCGGCCTTGCCAGCCGAAGCCGACACCCTGAAGGTGCAGTTCACGCTGCGGGTGCTGGCCGGCGCCGGCATGCCTTCAGCCTGCAACAGCGCCGAATACCAGGCCAAGCTGTTGCAGACCGTGCAAGGCTATGTGCAGCAGCATGGCTTTGCCGAGCTGGCCAACCGCTATGCAGCCAACCTGGCCAATGGCCGCTTCCTGTGGCGCAACCGCGTGGGCGCGGAAGAGGTGAACGTGGAAGTCGCCGTCTTGAAAGATGGCAAGGCGGAAAAATCTTGGTCTTTCAAGGCGCTTGAGCACAGTACCCGTGAGCTGGATGCCTCCAATTCCCAGGTCGAGGAACTGGGGACGATCATTGCCGAAGGCTTGGCAGGCAAACGCCATGTACTGCTGCAGGTCACCGCCTTTGTGCGTGTGGGCGCCGGGCAGGAGGTCTTCCCGTCGCAGGAGCTGGTTTTGGACAAGGGTGCCAGCAAGAAGAGCAAGACGCTCTACCACGTGGACAACGTGGCTGCCATGCACTCCCAAAAAATCGGCAATGCCCTGCGCACCATCGACACCTGGTACGAGGGCGCGCAAGACCTCGGCCCCATCGCAGTCGAGCCCTATGGCTCCGTCACCACCCAGGGTAAGGCCTATCGCCAGCCCAAGCAGAAGCTCGACTTCTACACGCTGCTGGACGATTGGCTGCTCAAAGACAAGGTGCCCGCGGTGGAACAGCAGCACTTCGTGATGGCCGTGCTGATCCGCGGCGGCGTGTTTGGCGATGCGAGCTGATGGCCATGACCACACACTACATCGACATCGCGCTGCTGCCCGATCCCGAGTTCAGCCATGCCCATCTGCTGGGCGCCCTGGTCTCCAAGCTGCACCGTGCACTGGTGCAACTGAAGACGGGCGATATCGGTATCAGCTTTCCGCACTACAGCTTGCGCCCGCGCTCGCTGGGCGAAGTGTTGCGCCTGCACGGTACGGAGGCGGCCCTGCAACGGCTGATGGAGCTGCCCTGGCTGCAGGGCATGCGCGACCATGTGCAACTGGCGGCCCTGTTGCCGGCACCACCAGATGCGCCGCGCTGGCAAGTGCAGCGCCGCCAGTTCAAGACCAGCGTTGACCGTTTGCGCCGGCGTCGGATGCGGCGCAAGAACGAAACCCTGGAGCAAGCTGCGGTAGCCATTCCTGACAGTGTGGAACGAAGCCCTCAACTGCCCTTTGTGCAGTTGCGCAGCACCAGTACCGGCCAGCCGTTTTGCCTGTTTGTGGATCAGGGGCCGGCGCAGTCAAACGCAGCGCCGGATCGCTTCAACACCTATGGATTGAGCCTGGGGTCCACGATTCCTTGGTTTTGACCCTTTTTCCGAGGGTTGGGTGGTGCTTCATATAAATCAACCACTTAGCGCGTTCCTCGGAAATTGGGGTATCGCGCTGCTTGGAAGGTTTGTTCTTTAAAAATCAAGAGGTTGCACGATTTAGAGTCCAGTTCGCTGCCGCATAGGCAGCTCAGAAAAAACCGCCCGCGAGGCGGTTTTTTCATGCCCCGTTCGCTGCCGCATAGGCAGCTCAGAAACACGATCCGCGCGCCGGGCTCCGAGATCTGGCGTTCGCTGCCGCATAGGCAGCTCAGAAAATGAGCACCGCAGCCCAAATGCCCGTCATCCTGTTCGCTGCCGCATAGGCAGCTCAGAAACCGCAGCCGCAGCCCTGAGCTGGCCAAGCTCGGTTCGCTGCCGCATAGGCAGCTCAGAAATTCGGCCTGATCTCTGGATCGGTCGAAGCAACGTTCGCTGCCGCATAGGCAGCTCAGAAATGTGGCTCCTTTTAATAATGGATCTGTGAATGGTTCGCTGCCGCATAGGCAGCTCAGAAATGCCGCCGTGGAAGCTCCTGCAGCAGATGCATGTTCGCTGCCGCATAGGCAGCTCAGAAAGTAGGTGCCATCGATACGAGAGGATTCGATGTGTTCGCTGCCGCATAGGCAGCTCAGAAAATAACCATGCCGATGGAGCCGACAGTCACCACGTTCACTGCCGCACAGGCGGGCCATGCTGATTCAGCCTTAAGGCAAGCTGTCAGCTTGTCTGCCCGAAATTCTCCGAAGCCGCCTGTACGCCGTCGTCGAACACCAGCGTGCGCTCGGGCCAGCGCATGGCGGCGAGCTTGAAGCGGCGCTGGGGGTCTTCGCCGTTCAGGCGCGCGACCCAGCGGCCGCCGACCGAGTAGTCCACGCAGAATACATTGCCGCGCAGGCCATGCCAGGACAGCGGCGTGGTGTGGCCGAACAGGTTTTCCGCCTGCGCGCCATGGGCCGCCGCGTCGCCGGGCAGCAGGCGGCGCCAGTAGTGGCCGACGATGACGGCGGTGTCGTCGGCGTATTCATCCCACCAGGCCACGCGCTCCACGAAGCGCCATTTGCCGCCTGCGTAGAAGGGGGTGCGGCATTCGCGCTCCACGCCGGTGGTCAGCACCTTGAGCGGGTTGACCATGGCCTTGGCCAGTTCGTTTTCGCTGTGCGCGGCCAGGAAGGGCGGTGGTGCTTTCGGGTCTTCGAGGCTGTGGGGCCAGCGCAGGTTTTCTTCCTGCATGCGCTCGGCCACGCGGCTGGCGCGGGCCTGGCGGGCCGCTGCGTCCTCGTAACGGTCGTATGCCTGGCGGGCGCTGCCGGCCGGCAGCTCGCGGGCCATGGCGATCTGGTCGGGCCGCCAGGCCGCGTGAACGATGCGCAGGTCCTCGCGTTCCAGCGCGATGGGCAGGCGGCCGAGCTCTGCGAGGATGGCCGGCGCATCGGCCCGCGGCAGGCGCGCGAACGGGCCGTACTTGGGCTTGTCGGATTCGCGGCGGCTGTCGAAGAACCAGCCCGAGCCGTCCTTGGCGTCTTCGCGCAGCAGGTTGATCTCGTGGTTGCCGAGCACGGCCGAGGCCTTGCCCGAGGCCAGCATGGGCACGATGAGGTTCAGCACCGCGGGGCTGTCGGGGCCGCGGTCGCAGAAGTCGCCCACGAAGACCAGGCGGCGGCCGTCGGGATGGCGGCCCTCAGGGTCGTAGCCCAGATGGCCCAGCAGCGGCTCCAGTGCGTCGATTTCGCCGTGGATGTCGCCCACGATATCGAGTGGACCGGAAGGAAGGGGCTGGACGAGGCTCATGGGCGGACGATGGCGGCGAAGCTCGGTTCACGAACAGAGTGGGACGGATGCCAGAGCGCCAAGCCGGGTGCTGTTGGTTTGGATGGTTACCCAGGCAATGTCTGCCATTATCGGTTTGTTGCGCCGCAACACGCTAGTGGAAAATGTCACGGGACGGACTGGGGGGGAGCGGACAGCGGCCGCAAAAGCGGCGCAGGCCGCTTTTGCGGCCTGCGGGTGGCTGGTCGCGGCGGCGGTGCTAGCGCTTTTCGTAGCGCACGAAGTCATAGGGCAGGCCGCTGGCCGCCACATGGCTGCTGCGCGAGACTTCGTGCCATTGCGCACCCAGTGTGGGGGCGTAGGCATCGCCTTCGTAGTCGCGGCCGATCTCGGTCACTTCCACGCTGTGGGCCAGTGGCAGGGCCTGGGCATAGATCTGGGCGCCGCCCATGACCCAGACGTCCTGCGAGATTTGCTGGCCGTGCTCCAGAGCCTGCTCCAGGCTGTCGGCGCGCAGCACCTGGTCCGAGGGCGGCTCGGGCTGCCAGCCGCTCTGGCGCGTGACCACGATGTTGGTGCGCCCGGGCAGCGGTCGAAAGCGCGCGGGCAGCGAGTCCCAGGTCTTGCGGCCCATGACGACGGCGCAGCCCTGGGTGAGCTGCTTGAAGTGCGCCAGGTCCTCCGGCAGGTGCCAGGGCATGGCGTTGTCCTTGCCGATGACGCCGTTGGCGGCGCGGGCATAAATCAGGTGAATGGCCATTTCTATCGATAGGTGAGCTGCTGGCGCTGGTCCGTGCTGGGTTTCAGATGGATTCCATCGTGAAAACAAGGAACATCATGCGCGGGCAGCTTTTGTTTTCATAGCAACCCTCAGACTGCCACCGGCGCCTTGATGGCCGCATGGTGCTGGTAGCCCTGTACTTCGAAGTCTTCGTATGCGTAGTCGAAGATGGAGTCCGGGCGGCGCTTGATATGCAGCGTGGGGTAGGCGAACGGGTAGCGCGCCAGCTGGGTCTGCACCTGCTCGAAGTGGTTGTTGTAGATGTGGCAGTCGCCGCCGGTCCAGATGAAGTCGCCTACCTCCAGGTCGCACTGCTGGGCCAGCATGTGGGTCAGCAGCGCGTAGCTGGCGATGTTGAACGGCACGCCGAGGAAGATGTCGGCGCTGCGCTGGTAGAGCTGGCAGCTGAGCTTGCCGTCGGCCACGTAGAACTGGAAGAAGGCGTGGCAGGGCATGAGCGCCATTTTGTCCAGGTCGGCCACGTTCCAGGCGCTGACGATGATGCGGCGCGAATCGGGGTTGGTCTTGAGCTGTTTGACCACCTCGGCGATCTGGTCGATGTGCGTGCCGTCGGCCCTGGGCCAGCTGCGCCACTGCACGCCGTAGACGGGCCCCAGGCTGCCGTCCTCGCGCGCCCATTCGTCCCAGATGGTGCAGCCGCGCTCCTGCAGCCATTTCACATTGCTGTCGCCGCGCAGGAACCACAGCAGCTCCAGGATGATGGACTTCAGGTGCACCTTCTTGGTGGTGACCAGCGGGAAGCCCTCGGACAGATCGAAGCGCATCTGGTAGCCGAACACGCTGCGCGTGCCGGTGCCCGTGCGGTCGGTCTTGGAGACGCCATGCTCGAACACATGGCGCATGAAGGTTTCGTATTGGCAGCGCACGGGGCGCAGTGGCTGGCGGGTGGAGTCCATGGTGCAGAACTTGGAAATATGGCCGGGCCGTCGGGGCCCCTGGCCGGTGGACCGTGGAAATCGGCAATCTGTCGGGGCCTGCCGGCGCCAGTGCAGGGCACTGCGCCAGCCGGGCCGGAATCGGGCCTAGTGTGCCACGCCGGGCGAGCCCTTGCGGCATGTCGGCGCATGTCCGCATCTGCCGGTGCGCTTCATGCCTGCGTTGCAGCGGAGGCGGCGGTGTAGGACATGCCCGGGGCGCAATTGCCGGTTCAGCCTGAGGAACCCGGGGCGCGCGCCAGGGTCACAATGACCGCAAGTTTGTACCGGATTGATCCGATTCGAGGAGTTGATGCATGCATTTGAAGTCCCTGTCCTGGAAAACCGTGCTGGCTGCCGGCGCCTGCTGCGCGCTGCTGGCGGCCTGCGACAAGCCCGGCGCGCCTGGCGCCGAGGCGGACCGCACGAAGCCTGCGGCGCCCGAGGCCAATTCGGCGGTCCATGGCGTGAGCAATACCGCCGCTGCTTCGGCAGCCCCTGCGGCGCCGGCCGGCGATTCTTCCGTCCAGGAAGTGCGCATTCCGTACCGGGGCGCCGAGGGCGAGGCCCGGCTGGACAGCCTGAGCAGCCAGGTGGGCAAGTACCGGCATGAGGGCACGGACTATCTGAAGACCGGCCCGCTGGCGGCCCACCTCAAGCCCCTGCTGGGCGAGCAGTACGAAACGCTGCTCAAGAACATGGACACCGTGGGGCCCTTGAAGCTCGAGGGCAAGCTGCTGAGCCTTGCGGGCAACCGGCCGCACCAGGGCGGCGAGGAGATGGCCGCCATCGTGATCGACCCGGCGCGCAACGGCATACGCGTGTGGCTGCTGACCCAGGGCCGCCACACGGTCTACACCGATGTGGAGGGCCCGGACATCGAGTGGACGCCCGAGATCAAGACCGTCATCGGCAACCAGACCACGGCACCGGCATCCTGAGCGGGCGGCCGGGTTGCAAAAAAGCCCCGCGGGCTTGCCGGCGGGGCTTTTTTACGGGCGCAGCGGCAAAGGCTCAGCCCCTGGCCAGCACCACGCCGGGGTTCATGATGCCCAGCGGGTCCAGCGCATTCTTGATGGCACGCATCATCGAGAGCGCCACGGGCGACTGGTATGTCTCCAGCTTGTCCACCTTGAGCGCGCCCACGCCGTGCTCGGCCGAGAACGAGCCGCCAAATGCGGCCACGGCCTCGTAGACCAGGTGGTTGACGCGCTCTTCCTGCTCGCGCAGGAAGGCCTTGGGGTCGCCATCGGCCGGCGCCTGCACGTTGTAGTGCAGATTGCCGTCGCCCAGGTGCCCGAAGTTGACCAGGCGCACGCCGGCGATCTCGCGCTGCAGCAGCGCGTCGGTATGCGCCACGAAGGCCGGAATGCGCGAGGCCGCGATCGAGATGTCGTGCTTGATGTTCAGGCCCTCCTCGGCCTGGGCCAGCGGGATGCTTTCGCGGATATGCCACAGCTCATGCGCCTGGGCCAGGCTCTCGGCCACCACGGCATCGAGCACGCAGCCGTCCTCGAAGGCCAGCTCCAGCAGGTGCTCGAAGCGCTCGCGCGCATGGGCTTCGGACTCGCTGTCCGAATTCTCCAGCAGCACGCAGTAGGGGGCATCCTCCTGGCCCGCGAAGGGCACGCGCAGCTGCGGCATGTGCTTGGCGACCAGGCTCAGCGCGAACTGGCCCATGACCTCGAAGCCCGTCAGGCCCGCGCCCAGGTGCTGGTGCGCCATGCCCAGCAGGCGCACGGCGGCTTCCATCGACGGCACGGCGGCCCAGGCCGTGAGCTGGGCCGCGGGCTGGGGAAAGAGCTTCATGGTCGCAGCGGTGATGATGCCCAGCGTGCCTTCGCTGCCGATGAACAGGTCGCGCAGGTCGTAGCCGGTGTTGTCCTTGCGCAGGCCCTTGAGGCCGTCCCAGACCTCGCCCTGGGGAGTGACCACTTCCAGACCCAGGCACAGCTCGCGCGTATTGCCGTAGCGCACCACCTGCGTGCCGCCGGCGTTCGTGCCCAGGTTGCCGCCAATGGTGCAGCTGCCTTCGGCGGCCAGCGACAGCGGGAACAGCAGGCCGTGCTTTTCCGCGGTCTCCTGCAGGCTTTGCAGAATGCAGCCGGCTTCCACGGTGAAGCTCAGGTTGTCCCTGTCGATATGGCGCACGCGGTTCAGCCGCGTGAGGCTGAGCACGATCTGCGTGCCGCTGGCGTCGGGCGTGGAGCCGACCGACAGGCCGGTATTGCCGCCCTGGGGCACGAGGGCGACCCTGGCCTCGGCGCAGGCCTTGACCACGGCCGCCACCTGGGCGGTATCGGCGGGGCGCACCACGGCCAGGGCCTTGCCCTGCACGCGCTTGCGCCAGTCCTGCTCCCAGGCGGCGAGGTCGCCGTCGGTCAGGACATGGGCGGCACCGACGATCTGGCGCAACTGGTCTAGGAATGCGGTCATGCTTGCAACTCTCTCAATGCTCTTCGGAGCTGGTGGATGGAAAATTCAGTCTTGTGCGGCCCGGGCCGATGTCCGGCGCGCCGCGCGCTGGCGCCAGCGCACATGGGCCGCGCAGGCCGCGAACAGCAGCAGGCACAGCGCCACTTCGGCCAGGGCCAGCCAGCGGCTGGGCCCGGCATCGCTCCAGGCGCGCACCACGCCTTCGGTGAAATACAGCCACACCAGCAGGCTGACCCAGCGGTAGGTATACATGCGGCGCTTGAGCAGGCCCGCGAGCGCAAAGGCCAGCGGCAGCGCCTTGAGGAACAGCCAGCTGCCGCCGGGGCGCAGGGGCGCCAGCCACAGCTCCCAGGCCACGCACAGCACGATCAGCGCGAACAGGCTGCCCGCGGCCAGCCAGCGCGTGGCGGCGACATCGGCGCCGGGCGTGGCGGGCGCATGCTGCGGGGAGCCTGCGGGGGCGGCAGGCGGGGGCGGGGAAATGGCGTCGGTCATAGCGATGGCATCATATCGGCCATGGCAGTGACTCTTGTATCTGTAGTTGTTCGTATCGGCCTTGCGGCGCCGCTCAAAAAGGGCGTGCGCAGCGCCGTGTCCGTTGAATGGGCGGCCGAGGTGCGCGCATGAAGGGCCCCCACGCTCCCTCACTCCGTGTGGTCGCTGTCCCCAAGGGGGGCGCTTGTCATCCAGGGGCGACCCGGCGATGAAAAAGTCCAAGAACCCCGGCTTCTGGGCCGCGCTGCAGGGCGAGCCGGAGCGGCGCGCCGACCAGGACCCGCCGGCCGGCCCGGGCCGCGAGCCCAGCCTCGACCCGTCGGCGCTTCCCGCAGTCCCGCCGGCAG
>NZ_JBANEL010000022.1:0-100037 GCF_040187735.1 Comamonas sp. w2-DMI
ACTTTGCGCCGATGATAGTGCGGGTTCCCGTGTGAAAGTAGGTCATCGTCAGGCTCTTACAGCGAAAACCCCGCAGTCCCCAAGGCTGCGGGGTTTTTTATTGCTGGGTTGAATATTCGCGAGCAGGAAAAGGATCAGGCATGCAATTGCAGGAGATGTTGTATACCCAGGGTTTTGGCATCCGCCGCGTGTGTTCGGGTCTGGTGCAGCAGGGTTGGGTGCAGCTGTGGAACGCACAAAGCAACGCATGGGAGCAGGTGCTCGATTCGACGCTGGAGATCGACACCGAAGGGCTGCGCTTCAAGGTACAGGGTGTGGAATGGGAATACCACGAACTTGGCTATGTACTGCTCCACAAGCCTGCAGGCACCGAGTGCTCCCAGAAGCCATCGGCCCATCCGAGCATTTACACCCTGCTGCCAGCGCCTTTGCGCCAGCGGCCCAACAAAGGGGCCATCCAGGGTGTGCAGGCAGTGGGCCGCCTGGATCAGGACACCACGGGCCTGCTCTTGCTCAGCGATGATGGCCAGTTCATCCACCGCATGTCCTCGCCGAAAAAGCATGTGTCCAAGGTGTACCGCGTGACCTGCAAGCATCCGGTGGACGACAAGCAGGTGCAGCGCCTGCTCGACGGCGTGGTGCTGGACGATGATCCCAAGCCGGTCAAGGCTGCAGCCTGCGAGCAGGTGGACAGCCATGTGCTGGACCTGACCTTGACCGAAGGCAAGTACCACCAGGTCAAGCGCATGCTGGCCGCCGTGGGCAACCGCGTGGAAGGCCTGCACCGCTGGAAGATGGGCGGTCTGGTCTTGCCCGTGGATCTGGCGCCGGGCCAGTGGCGTTGGCTGACGCCAGAAGAGCTGGCATTGCTCAAGCCCGGGAAATAAGAAAAGCCTCCTGAGGGAGGCTTTTTGCCGTGGCCGCTTTCTGCCATGGAAGGCGGTTCAGTCCTCGATGGATGCGCTCCAGCGGTCTCCCCAGGGATCGCGCATGCGCTCCATGTCGCGGCGGTCCCGCTTGGTGGGGCGGCCGGTATGCTGGGCGGCCAGGGCCGCGGCCGGCTCGGGGGCCAGGCGCCTTTGTTCGGCCAGCTGTTCGCGGTTGAGCCTGCTTTGTGCCGTTTCCTCATACAGCGTCTGCGCCACGGGAGCGGGCCCGCGCATGCCGCTCAGGCCGCGCACGATCACTTCCTTGGGAATGTTGCCCTGCTTGAGGGCAATCGTGTCGCCCGGATGTATTTCGCGGGCGGCCTTGGCATGGCTGCCATTGACCGTGACCCGGCCTCTGCCGATTTCCTCCACGGCCAGGCTGCGCGTCTTGTAAAAGCGCGCGCACCACAGCCACTTGTCCAGACGCATGGATTCCAGTTCGCTCATATGCGTATTTTGCGAGGCTTTGGTGGCTCAAGCCAAGTCGTCGGGCGCTGCTGCCTCACTGGTTTTTTCGACTGGAAACATCGGTAACCGTACCAGGGCCTGCAGGCCGCGGACCTGGCCGTCCACATCATGCAGATTGCTCAGAGCGATGCGGCCGCCCAGCGTCTGGACGATTTCCTGGCAGATGGCCAGCCCCAGACCCGAGCCGCTGCGCGCATTGCCGGCCGAAAAGGGCTGGAACAGGCGCTGAGCCAGCTCCTGGTCGATGCCGCTGCCGCTGTCGCGGATGCTCAGCATGGCATCCGGGCCCTGCGCCTGGACATGGATTTGCAGCTGGCCGCGCGGCGGCGTGTGGCGGATGGCGTTGTGCAGCAGGTTGCGCGTGAGTTCGCGCAGCATCCATTCGTGCGCGGGAACGGGGCATGGACGGGTGTCTATGGCGAAATCCATATCGTGCTCGGCGATCAGGGGCGACAGCTCCAGGGCGATGTCGCGCACGATCTCATCCAGCAACACCGGCGGCGTGGGCTGGGGTGCATTGCTGTCTTCCTGGCGCAGCTGCTCCACCTTGGCAAGGGCCAGCATCTGGTTGGCAACGCGCGTGGCGCGGTCGACCGTGGTGCCGATTTCCTCGAGTGCCTGCATGGGCGGGATGTCGCCGCGCTGGGCGGACTGCACCTGGGCCTTGAGTACCGCCAGCGGCGTGCGCAACTGGTGGGAGGCGTCGCGCACGAAGCGTTTCTGGTTGTCGAGCAGCCGCCGCAGCCGGCCCATGAGCTGGTTGGTGGCATCCAGCAGCGGCTGCACTTCACGGGGCGCCTGCGAGGCATCCAGGGGGCTCAGGTCGCCCTGGGAGCGCGCATGCAGGCTTTGGCTGAGCTGGCGCACAGGCTGTGTGGCGCGCTGGACCACGATGACGACGATGAGTGCCACCACCATGACCAGCAGGGCCTGGCGGATCAGGGTATCGCGCAGGATCTGCAGGGCCAGGGTCTCGCGCAGCTCCAGTGTCTCGGCCACCTGGATCACCGCCATGCCGCGGCCGCTGGAGCTGGCCACGGGCTGCAGCAGCACGGCCACGCGCACCGGATGGCCGCGGAACGTGTCGTTGTAGAAATCGACCAGCGCCGCATAGGGCGGGCGCTGCGGTATGTGGCCGTGCCACATGGGCAGTTCGTCGAAGCCCGAAATCAGCTCGCCGTCGAGCGTGGAGACGCGGTAGAACATGCGGCTCTGATTGTCGGCCTCGAAAGTCTCCAGCGCCGAATAGGGAACAATGGCCCGCAGCCTGGCGTTCTCGTCGTAGCCGGTGACGTCGATCTCCTCGCTGATGCTCTTGGCCGAAGCCAGCAGCGTGCGGTCGTAGGCCGTATGCAGCGTAGCCAATGTCTGCTGGTACAGGCTCCAGGCGTTGAGGGCGATCAGCAGGATGACCGGCAGCAGAATGCCCGTGAGCAGCAGCCGCCGCAGCGACCAGGGCGTGCGTCTGCGCCGCCCTGCCGAAGAGGCGTCGCCCGGGTCGCCCAGCCTTGTCATGCCGCGCTTTCCGTCTTGAGCAGGTAGCCCAGGCCGCGCAGCGTGACCAGCTGCAGGCCGGTGCCGGAGAGCTTTTTGCGCAGCCGGTAGGCCACCACTTCGATGGCTTCGTACTGCACGTCGACTTCGCCGGGAAAGACCAGGCTGAACAGCCTTTCCTTGGCGACCGCATGTCCGGGACGGGCCAGCAGCGCATGCATCATGGCCAGCTCGCGCGGAGTCAGCTCCATGATCTCGTTGTTCAGATACAGCGCACCGCTTTCCTTTTCGTAGCGCAGTGCGCCCATCTCCACGGCCTCCGAGGCCGGTTTGGGTGTGAAACTGTCATGGCTGCGCCGCAGCAGGGCGCGCAGCCGCGCCTCCAGTTCGTCCAGATCGAAGGGCTTGGCCAGATAGTCGTCGGCGCCGGCGTTCAGGCCCAGCACGCGGTCGCCCACGGTGCCGCGCGCCGTCAGCACCAGCACGGGGGTGCGCAGGCCCTGGGCGCGCACGCGCTCCAGCACCTGCAGGCCGTCCAGGCCGGGCAGGCTCAGGTCCAGCACCACGGCATCGGGCTCGCGCGTCAGCCAGTGGGCCAGGGCGCTGGGGCCGTCGGCGGCCACTTCCACATTCAGGCCGCGGCGCATCAGCGTGCGCTGCAGCGTGGTGCGCATGGCAGAGTCGTCTTCAACAAGCAGCAATTGCATGGCGCGCACGTTAGCACCGACTGATGCCGGCGTTCTCCGCGGGCCGGCATGCCCCCGTGAATCTAGGGAATGCCCTAGGTGTTTGGACAGCTGTTTGACAGGCAGGACCTTCATCATCGCCCCACCCATTACAAAAGGAGCAAACCATGCGTCGTGATACCTTTTTGAAGTCGCTGGCCGCCTTGGCGGCAGTTGGCAGCCTGCCGCTGTCGGCCCAGGCCGCGGCAGCCATCAAGATGATGCTGCCGGCCAACCCGGGCGGTGGCTGGGACACCACGGGCCGTGCCCTGGGCAAGGCCCTGCAGGATGCCGGCGTGGCGTCCTCGGTGACCTACGACAACAAGGGCGGCGCAGCCGGCGCGATCGGCCTGGCGCAGTTTGTGAACAGCAGCAAGGGCGATCCCAATGCCATGATGGTCATGGGTGCCGTGATGGTGGGCGGCATCATCACCGGCAAGCCGCCCGTGAACCTGAGCCAGGCCACGCCGCTGGCGCGCCTGACCAGCGAATACAACGTCTTCGTGCTGCCTGCCAATTCGCCCTACAAGAACATGGCCGAGGTGGTCGCCCAGCTCAAGAAGGACCCGGGCTCCATCAAATGGGGCGGCGGCTCGCGCGGCTCCACCGAACACATTGCGGCAGCCATGATCGCGCGTGAAGTCGGCGTGGACCCCGCCAAGATCAACTACGTGGCCTTCCGAGGGGGCGGCGAGGCGATCTCCGCCATCCTGGGCGGCAACGTGACCGTGGGCGGCAGCGGCTATTCGGAGTTTGCCGAGTACATCGCCAGCGGCAAGATGAAGCCCATCGGCGTCACCTCGGGCCAGCGCCTCAAGGGCCTGGACACGCCCACGCTCAAGGAGCAGGGCATCAACGTGGAAATCGGCAACTGGCGCGGCGTCTACGGCGCGCCCGGCATCAGCAAGGCCCAGCGTGACGAGCTGATCGCCATGATCGAAAAGGCCACCAAGAGCAAGGCCTGGGCCGAAGCCATGCAGAAGAACGACTGGACGGCCGCCTGGCTGGCCGGCGACGCCTTCGCCAAGTTCGTGGACGACGAGTTCGCAAGCCTGCGCGCCACCATGGTCAAGTCCGGCATGGTGTGATGAAGGCAGGCAGCCGGGCGCCCTGTCCGGCTGCTTTCGGCGAAGAAGGCGTCATGCCTGGGGCCATGCCTTGCCAGCCTTGGCTTGACCGTTTTTTTAGCCTCCGGTGCCATTGCAGGCACTCCGCCCCGAGTGCCGGCACCCCAATACATGCAATCTCATGTCTGAAACCTTCCAAAAACTGGCCGAGGCCGCAGAGACCGCCCAGGTTTCGGCCTATGCCGATCCGGACGAGCCCCAAAGCCCCAACGTGCCTTCCGCGATGGCGCAGACCATTGTGGGCGCCGGCGTGCTGCTGGTGGCCATAGGCCTGGCCGTGGGTGCGCTGCAGATTCCGGGCGACTCCGGCTACGGCGGCGTCGGCCCCAACTTCCTGCCCTGGCTGTGCGCCGCGGTGCTGGGCTTGTGCGGCACCATGCTGATCTGGGAAGCCCGCACCGGCGGCTTTCGCCATGCGGCCGATCCCGGCGGTCAGCCCAAGGCCGACATCCTGCCCTTTGTCTGGGTGTCCGCGGGCCTGCTGGTCAATGCCGCGCTGATCGCCAAGCTGGGCTTCATCTTCAGCTGCGCGCTGTGCTATGTGCTGGCCGTCCAGGGCCTGCGCCGCGCGGCCGGCCAGAGCCAGGCCGGTGCCATCGGCACCTGGGCCAAGGACGTCGTGACGGGCCTGCTGATCTCGGCTCCCGTGTTCTGGATGTTCACGCAATTCCTGGCGATCAACCTGCCGGGCCTGACTGAAACAGGGTGGCTGTAATGGATATCTTCAACGCACTTCTGGCCGGCTTTGCCACGGCCATCACCCCCGTCAACCTGCTGTGGGCGCTGGTGGGCTGCGCGCTGGGCACGGCCGTGGGCGTGCTGCCCGGCATCGGCCCCGCAGTGGCCGTGGCCATGCTGCTGCCGATCACTGCCAAGGTGGACGTGACGGCGTCCATGATCTTCTTCTCCGGCATCTACTACGGCGCCATGTATGGCGGCTCGACCACCTCCATCCTGCTCAACACCCCCGGCGAAACCGCCAGCATGGTGACGGCCATGGAGGGCAACAAGATGGCCAAGAGCGGCCGCGCCGGCGCGGCGCTGGCGACGGCGGCCATCGGCTCCTTCGTGGCCGGCACCTTCGCCACCGTGGTCGTGACGCTGTTCGCTCCCTACGTGGCCGACTTCGCCGTGAAGCTGGGCCCGCCTGAGTACTTCATGCTCATGGTGCTGGCCTTCACCACGGTGAGCGCGGTGCTGGGCCAGAGCTCGCTGCGCGGCATGACAGCGCTGTTCGTGGGCCTGGCCGCCGGCTGCGTGGGCATGGACCAGATCTCCGGCGCGGCCCGCTACACGGGCAACCAGATGGAGCTGCTGGACGGCATCGACATCGTGCTGGTGGCCGTGGGCCTGTTCGCCGTGGCCGAGGTGCTGTACGCCGCCCTCTATGAAGGCAAGGTGGAGGAGTCGCAGAACAAGCTGACCCGCGTCCACATGACCCGTCGCGACTGGAAGCGCTCCTGGCCCGCCTGGATCCGCGGCACCGTCATCGGCACGCCGTTCGGCTGCATTCCCGCCGGCGGCACCGAGATTCCGACCTTCCTGAGCTACGCGACCGAAAAGAAGCTGGCCAAGGGCGAGGACAAGGCCGAATTCGGCAAGCAGGGCGCCATCGAAGGCGTGGCCGGCCCCGAGTCCGCCAACAACGCCACGGTGACGGCGGCCCTGATCCCGCTGCTGACGCTGGGCATTCCCACCAGCAACACCACGGCCGTGCTGCTGGGCGCGTTCCAGAACTACGGCATCAACCCCGGCCCGCAGCTGTTCACCAGCTCCGCGGCCCTGGTATGGGCGCTGATCGCCTCGCTGTACATCGGCAACGTCATGCTGCTGGTGCTCAACCTGCCCATGGTGGGCCTGTGGGTCAAGCTGCTGAAGATTCCCCGTCCCCAGCTGTACGCCGGCATTCTGATCTTCGCCACCGTGGGGGCCTACGGCATGCGCCAGAGCGCGTTCGACCTGTTCCTGCTCTACGGCATCGGCGTGCTGGGCGTGATCATGCGCCGCTTCGACTTCCCCACCGCCCCCGTGGTGGTCGGCATGATCCTCGGCCCCCTGGCCGAAGCGCAGATGCGCAACGCGGTCTCCATCGGCGAAGGCAGCTGGTGGATCTTCCTGCAGCGCCCCATGTCGCTGACGCTGATCGTCATCGTGCTGGCCGTGCTCATCGTGCCGCGCGTGATCAAGCGCATGGCCGATGCCCGGCAGGCGCGCCTGGAGGGCGCGGCCGCCTGAGGCAATCCTTTGCTAGCCTACTGCGGATGAGCCACGCATGGCATCTGCGGGCACTCACACCCTCTGTCCAAAAGACAGAGGGTTTTTTTATGGGCCGCCCCGGGGCAGAACGTCTCCTGGACCATGCTGCACGGAGCGTGCAAGTGCCGGTGGAGCTTTCCGGCGGTCATCCTCTTGGGGTGAAATGGAATATCCCCCAGAATGCCTTGGAGTGCTTTATGTCAAAGCGCCAGTAGCTCTCTTTATCGGAGCGCCTCCCACCATGGCCCCACCCCTGCAAACCACCGAGACTCCATCCGCCGCCCAGGGCGCGGCCCTGCCGCTGGACGCCGAAGGCATCTACGCGCTGGCCGCGCGCTCCATGTTCCAGCTGTTCTCGTCCATCAGCCAGGGCATGTTCCTGGTCGACCAGACCGGGCGCATCGTCTGGGTCAACGAGGGCTACGAGCGCTTTCTGCCGCGGCTGGGCGTGGCATCGGTCCACGACTTCCTGGGCCACAAGGTCGAGGAGGTGATTCCCAACACCCAGATGCGCCGCGTGCTGGAAACCGGCCAGCCCGTGCTCATCGACCTGTTGACCAACCGGGCCGGCACCTTTGTCGTGAGCCGGTTGCCGCTGCATGACGGCGACGGCGTGCTGATCGGCGCCATCGGCATCGTGCTGTTCGACCAGCCCGAAACCACGCTGCAGCCGCTGATCAGCAAGTTCGCGCTGCTGCAGCGCGACCTGGATGAGGCCAAGCGGGAGCTGGCTGCCCAGCGCACCCGCAGCCTGCGTGCCTCGGTCGATGGCGCCCGGCGCGCCAAGTACAGCTTTGCCAGCTTCGTGGGCAGCAGCCCGGCGGCCGTGGAGGTCAAGCGCCAGGCGCGCCGCGCGGCCCAGTCCATGAGCCCTGTGCTGCTGCTGGGCGAGACCGGTACGGGCAAGGAGCTGCTGGCCCATGCCATCCACAGCGCCTCGGCCCGCGCCGGCGGCCCCTTCGTGAGCGTCAACATCGCCGCCATTCCCGAAGCGCTGCTGGAAGCCGAGTTCTTTGGCGTGGCGCCCGGCGCCTATACGGGTGCCGAGCGCAAGCCGCGCGACGGCAAGTTCAAGCTGGCCGACGGCGGCACGCTGTTCCTCGACGAGATCGGCGACATGCCGCCAAGCCTGCAGGCCAAGCTGCTGCGCGCTCTGCAGGAAAGCGAGATCGAGCCGCTGGGTTCCAACCAGATCGTGCGCTTCGATGTGCGCGTGGTGGCCGCCACCTCGCGCGATTTGCCGCAGATGGTGCGCGACGGGCTGTTCCGCGAAGACCTGTTCTACCGCCTGCATGTGCTGCCCATCCGCGTGCCGCCGCTGCGCGAGCGCCGCAGCGACATTCCGGCGCTGGTCGAAGTGCTGGGCGAGGACCTGGCGCTGCGCAGCGACATGCCCATGCCCGAACTGGGCGCCAGGGCACTGGAGCTGCTGGCCGCCCAGGAATGGCGCGGCAATATCCGCGAGCTGCGCAACGTGCTGGAGCAGGCCGCCATGCAATGCGACGACAGCCTGATCGGCCCCGAAGTGCTGCTGCAGGTGCTCAAATCCTCAGGGCTGGAGCCGGCCGACCTGTCGGCGCATGCGCGCTCCGCGCAAGCCGGTGCTTCAGGCGAAAAGGCGAGTGCGGATCGCCGGCTGCTGCGCCCGCTGGCCGAACAGATTGCCGAACTGGAGGGCCAGGCCATCCGCGCGGCGCTGGAGGTACACGCCGGCAACAAGCTGGCCACGGCCAAGGCGCTGGGCATTTCACGCGCCACTCTGTATGACCGCATGGCGGCGCTGAATCTGTAGGCTTTGTCTGTAATTCAGGCATTTGTCTGAAGTTCAGGCAATTCGATGTCTGAATTTCGGGCATCCAATGGGTGACCAAGCCGGCGTCGCAAGACATGGATGCCTTGGCATGAACCCTGCTAGACAATGCGCAGGCAGGCAAAGACCTGTACGAGATCTGAAGAACGAACCGGAGACAAACCCATGCTCAAGCACCCCCAGCGGCGCACCCTGATCCAGTTGGCTGCGCTGGCCGCGATGGCCATGACAGCGGCCGCCATGGCGCCCGCGGCGTTCGCGCAGTCCGAAATCCGCATTGCCCACGTCTACAGCAAGACCGGCCCTCTGGAAGCCTATGGCAAGCAGACCCAGGCCGGCCTGATGATGGGCCTGGGATATGCGACCGGCGGCACCATGACGGTGGCGGGCAGGAAGCTGGTGGTGATCGAGAAGGACGATCAGGGCAAGCCCGATCTGGGCAAGAGCCAGCTGGCCACCGCGTATTCGGACGACAAGGCTGATCTGGCCGTGGGCCCCAGCGCCTCGGGCGTGGCGCTGGCCATGCTGCCCGTGGCCGAGGAATACAAGAAGATCCTGATCGTGGAGCCCGCCGTGGCCGACTCGATCACGGGCGACAAGTGGAACAAGTACATCTTCCGCACGGGCCGCAATTCCAGCCAGGATGCGATCGGCAATGCCGTGGCCATCGACAAGCCCGGCGTGACCATTGCCACGCTGGCTCAGGACAATGCCTTCGGCCGCGACGGCGTCAAGGCTTTCAAGGAAGCCATCAAGAAGGGCAAGCTGGTGCACGAGGAGTACCTGCCCGCGGCCACGACCGACTTCACGGCCGGCGCCCAGCGCCTGATCGACAAGCTCAAGGACCAGCCGGGCAGGAAGATCATCTGGATCGTCTGGGCAGGCGCCGGCAATCCTTTCAAGATCGCCGACATGGACCTCAAGCGCTACGGCATCGAGATCGCCACGGGCGGCAACATCCTGCCTGCCATGGCCGCCTACAAGAACCTGCCGGGCATGGAAGGCGCGACCTATTACTACTACGGCATTCCCAAGAATCCGGTCAACGAGGCGCTGGTGTCCATGAACTACAAGCAGTTCAAGGCGCCGCCGGACTTCTTCACGGCGGGCGGCTTCTCGGCCGCCATGGCCATCGTCACGGCGCTCAAGAAGACCAATGGCGACACCAAGGCCAATGCGCTGATCAAGGCCATGGAAGGCATGAGCTTCGACACGCCCAAGGGACCGATGACCTTCCGCAAGCAGGACCACCAGGCCATGCAGAGCATGTACCACTTCAGGATCAAGAACGACCCGGCCTTTGCCTGGGGCGTGCCCGAGCTGGTGCGCGAGATCAAGCCTGAAGAAATGAACGTTCCCGTCCGGAACGGACGGTAACCACCCCCTGAGTCGCTTCGCGCCTTCCCCCTCTCTCTTCGGGAGGGGGACAACACCTTCGCTGCGGGGCGGCCCTTGCTCGGTGTTTCTCGCATGGGTCACGCCCATTTTTGAGACTGTTCACTTTTTGATAGCTGCATGCGCTTTTGTGTAGGGCGCTAGGGGCTGATTTTCCTATTTCTCATGCTGACCACTGACAAGCTCACCATTCGCTTTGGCGGCCATGTGGCGGTCAACGGCGTGACCTGCTCCTTCGAGCCGGGCACGCTGACGGCCATCGTCGGCCCCAACGGCGCGGGCAAGACCACCTACTTCAATCTGATCTCGGGGCAGTTGCGGGCCACGGAGGGCCGGGTGTCGCTGCAGGGCCGCGACCTCACGGGCCTGCCGCCTTCGGCGCGCACGCGCGCCGGCCTGGGGCGGGCCTTCCAGCTCACGAATCTGTTCCCGGCCCTGTCGGTGCTGGAGAACGTGCGCCTGGCCGTGCAGGCCACGCGCCAGGGTGCGCACCGGCGCGGCATGAACCTCTGGAGCATCTGGAGCGACCACGGCATGCTGCTGGCGCGTGCGCAGCAGATCCTGGAGCAGGTGGCGCTGTGGGCGCGGCGCGACGAACCGGTCTCGGCCCTGCCGCACGGCGACCAGCGCAAGCTCGAGGTGGCGCTGCTCATGGCGCTGGAGCCGCAGGTCTATATGTTCGACGAGCCCACGGCGGGCATGAGCCATGACGAGGCGCCGGTGATCCTCGACCTGATCCGCGAACTCAAGAAGGACCGCAGCAAGACCATTTTGCTGGTGGAGCACAAGATGGACGTGGTGCGCGAACTGGCCGACCGCATCATCGTGCTGACCAACGGCACGCTGGTGGCCGATGGGCTGCCGGCCGAGGTGATCGCTTCGCCCGTCGTGCAGCAAGCCTATCTGGGCAATGTCGCAGGCGCCGCCAAGGAGGCCGCATGAGCAACGCTTTGCTTGAACTCCAGGGCGTCCACACCCACATCGGCGCCTATCACATCCTCCACGGCGTGGATTTGGCCGTGCCGCGCGGCGAGGTCACCATGCTGCTGGGCCGCAATGGCGCGGGCAAGACCACCACGCTGCGCACCATCATGGGCCTGTGGCAGGCCAGCCAGGGCCGCATCCGTTTCGGCCAGCAGGACATCACGCGCCTGGCCACGCCGGCGATTGCCCGGCTCAACATCGCCTATGTGCCCGAGAACATGGGCATCTTCGCCGACCTCACGGTCAAGGAAAACCTGTTGCTGGCCGCACGCTCGGCCTCGAACGCCGCACGCATGGACCGCCGGCGCCTGGACTGGATCTGCGAGCTGTTCCCTGCCGTGCAGAAGTTCTGGGACCACCCGGCCGGCAAGCTCAGCGGCGGGCAAAAGCAGATGGTGGCCGTGGCGCGCGCCATCGTCGAGCCGCGCGACCTGCTCATCGTGGACGAGCCCAGCAAGGGGCTGGCTCCGGCCATCATCAACAACATGATCGACGCCTTTGCCCGGCTCAAGGCCAGCGGCGTGAGCATTTTGCTGGTGGAGCAGAACATCGACTTCGCCCGGCGCCTGGGCGACGGCGTGGCCGTGATGGACAACGGCCGCGTCGTGCATGCGGGCCGCATGGCCGATCTCGCGGCCGACGAGGAACTGCAGCAGTCGCTGCTGGGGCTGGCGCTATGAGGTCACAAAAATCAAAGCAAAAAGCAGCTCAAGCGCTTGCTGGTCAAGCGCTGGCAGCTATGGATATGAAAGTTGGCGCCGAGGTGAGGACATGATGCGCAAGGACCGCGATTACAAGCCGCTGCTGCTGGTGCCGATGCTGGCGCTGGCCACCCTGCCGCTGGTGGGATCGCCCAGCACCTGGCTCACGCTGACGGTGGCGGGCCTGGCCATGGGCATGATCATTTTCATCATCGCTTCGGGCCTGACGCTGGTGTTCGGCCTCATGGACGTGCTCAACTTCGGCCATGGCGTGTTCATTGCGCTGGGCGCCTTCGTCGCCACCAGCGTGCTCGGCGCCATGGGCGACTGGACGGGTTCGGCGCAGCTGTGGCGCAACCTGGTGGCCGTGCTGCCGGCCATGGTGGTGGCCATGCTGGTGGCGGGCGCCCTGGGCCTGGCCTTCGAGCGCTTCATCGTGCGGCCCGTCTACGGCCAGCACCTCAAGCAGATTCTCATCACCATGGGCGGCATGATCATCGGCGAGGAGTTGATCAAGGTCATCTGGGGGCCGCAGCAGATTCCGCTGCCGCTGCCCGAGGCCATGAAGGGCGCCTGGTTGCTGGGCGACGCGGCCGTGGAGAAATACCGGGTCTTTGCCGTGCTGGTGGGCGCCGCCGTGTTCGCGGTGCTGGCCTGGACGCTGGCACGCACCAAGATCGGCCTGCTGATCCGCGCCGGCGTGCAGGACCGCGAAATGGTCGAATCCCTGGGCTACCGCGTGCGCCGCCTGTTCGTGGCCGTGTTCGTCGCGGGCTCGGCCCTGGCCGGCCTGGGCGGCGTGATGTGGGGCCTGTACCAGCAGAACGTGGTGGCGCAGATGGGCGCCCAGGTCAATGTGCTGATCTTCATCGTCATCATCATCGGCGGCCTGGGCAGCACGGGCGGTGCGCTGATCGGTGCGCTGCTCGTCGGGCTGATGGCCAACTACACGGGCTTTCTGGTGCCCAAGGTGGCGCTGTTTTCCAATATCGCGCTCATGGTGGCCGTCTTGCTGTGGCGTCCCCAAGGCATCTATCCGGTCGCCAACCGCTGAGGGAGAACAGAATGCTCAACCGTTTGCTCTCCGGCGACCTGCCGCGCAGCCGCGTGCTGGCCGTGATGCTGCTGGCCATCTTCGCGGGCCTGGCCCTGGCGCCGTTTCTCTTTCCCGGCGTCAAGGCGCTCAATGTGGCGGCCAAGGTGCTGATCTTCGTGGTGCTGGTGGCCAGCTTCGACCTGCTGCTCGGCTATACCGGCATCGTGAGCTTTGCCCACACCATGTTTTTCGGCATAGGCGCCTATGGCGTGGCCATTGCCTCCACGCGCCTGGGCGCGGGCTGGGGCGCGCTGGCCGCGGGGCTGGGCGGCGCGCTCGCGGTCTCGCTGCTGCTGTCGCTGGCCGTGGGCCTGTTTTCGCTGCGCGTGCGGGCCATCTTCTTCGCCATGATCACGCTGGCCGTGGCCGCGGCCTTTCAGACCCTGGCCTCGCAGTTGTCGGACTGGACCGGGGGCGAGGACGGCCTGACCTTCAGAATGCCCGAATGGCTGTCGCCCAGCTTCGAGCCTTTCGAGAACGAGATCTTCGGCGTGACCATCGACGGCAAGATCCTCAGCTACTACCTGCTGTTCGTTCTCGCCGTGGCCCTGGTGCTGATGCTGCTGCGCATCGTCAATTCGCCGTTCGGCCGCGTGCTGCAGGCGATCCGCGAGAACGAATTCCGTGCCGAGGCCATCGGCTACCGCGTGGTGGTCTACCGCACCACCTCCAGTGTGCTGTCGGCCCTGTTCGCCTGCGTGGCGGGTGCCATGCTGGCCGTCTGGCTGCGCTACAACGGGCCCGATACCTCGCTCTCGTTCGAAATCATGATGGACTGCCTGCTCATCGTGGTGATCGGCGGCATGGGCACCGTCTACGGCGCGGTGGTCGGCTCGGTCGTGTTCCTGATCGCCCAGAGCTATCTGCAGGACCTGCTGCGCCTGGCCAGCGAGGCCGCCAGCAGCCTGCCCTGGCTGGCCGCGCTGCTCTCGCCCGACCGCTGGCTGCTGTGGCTGGGCCTGCTGTTCGTGCTGTCGGTCTACTACTTCCCGACCGGCGTGGTGGGCCGGCTGCGCGCGGCAGCGGCGCGCAAGGCCTGATCCCGAAGTTTCCATTCTTTCCCCGGCATCCCTTCTCTGACTGCTTTCACCACGACAGGAGACATGGTCCATGAAGAAGAACCCTGTGATTGCCTTGCCGCCCCTTCCCCTGGGGGCTCTTGCCGCGCTGGCGGCCGCCGTGCTGGCCGCCTGCGGGGGGAGCGACGGCGGAGAACGCAATGCGAAGCCCGGCTACCTGGGCGAGGTGCGGCAGCAGAGCTATGACGGCAGCAGCGACGACCTGCTGACTGCGGGCCTGGGCAGGAGCGGCCTGGCCGCCGCCACGGCGCCGGGCTTTGCCGATGCGCTCAGGCCCACGGCGGCCGAACTGCGCCGCCTGGCCATCCACACCAATTACCGCGCCATGCTGGACATGACGGCGGCGGGCGGCTACGGCACGTTCTACGGCCCCAATGTGGATGCGCAGGGCCGGGTGACGGCTGGCGAAGGCAAGATCGCCGGCACCGAGTACATCGCGTTCTCGGACGACGGCACGGGCCGCAAGAACGTCACGCTCATGGTGCAGGTGCCGGACAGCTTTGATCCCAAGAAGGCCTGCATCGTCACCGCCACGGCTTCTGGCTCGCGCGGCGTGTACGGCGCCATCTCCACGGGCGAATGGGGGCTCAAGCGCGGCTGCGCGGTGGCCTATTCCGACAAGGGCACGGGCGCCGCGCCGCACGACCTCATGGGCGACACCGTGCCGCTGATCGACGGCACGCGCAGCACGGCTGCCGCAGCGGGCAAGCAGGCGGCATTCAATGCGGGGCTCACGGCTGGCGAACTGGCCGCCTTCAACACCGCCACGCCCAACCGCCTTGCGTTCAAGCATGCGCACTCGGGCCAGAACCCAGAGAAGGACTGGGGCCGTACCACGCTGCAGGCCGTGGAGTTCGCCTACTACGTGCTCAACGAGCGCTATGGGGACCGCAACGTGCTGGGCGAGCGCCTGAAGACGCTCAAGCCCGGCAACACCATCGTCATCGCATCGAGCATCTCCAACGGCGGCGGCGCGGCGATTGCCGCGGCCGAGCAGGACACGCAGGGCCTCATCGACGGCGTGGCCGTGTCCGAGCCCGCGGTGGAGCTACCCGCCAGCCCCGGCGTGACCGTGCAGCGCGGCAGCGCGGCGCTGCCCGTGGTGGGCAAGACGCTGGTGGATTTCACGACCTATGCCAACCTCTACCAACCCTGCGCTTCGCTGGCGGCATCGGTCAGCGGCTCGCCCTATGCGGCGGCGTTCGCCGCGGGATTTGCGAGTGCTGCGCTGCCGATTGCGCCCAACCGCTGCGCGGCGCTCAGGACCGCCGGTTTGCTGAGCGCCACGACCACGGCGGCCCAGGCCGAGGAAGCCTTGCAGAAGCTGCGCGACTATGGCTGGGAGCCCGAGTCCGGCGAGCTGCATGCCTCGCTGGCCGCCTTCGAGGTGGTGCCCGCCGTGTCGGTCACTTTTGCCAATTCGCTCTCGCGCGCCAGCGTGAAGGACAGCCTCTGCGGCTACAGCTATGCGGCAGCAAGCGCTTCCGGCGCCGTGACGCCGCTGGCGCCAGAGGCGCTGGCCAGCATGTTCTCCACGGGCAACGGCGTTCCGCCATCGAGCGGCGTGCAGCTCATCAACAACAACGGCAAGTTCGGCGCCGCGCGCGACTTCCTCTCCGTCTCGGTGAACTCGGGCGTGGCGGACTGGAATACGCCGGGCGCGTTGTGCCTGCGCAATCTGGTCACCGGCAGCGATGCCGCCGCCAGGGCGCTGCAGGCCGGTGTCGACGAGACGCGGCGCAACGGCAATCTGCGCGGCAAGCCGGCCATCATCGTCCACGGCCGCGCGGATGCGCTGCTGCCCGTGAACCACACGACGCGGCCTTATGTGGCGCTCAACCGGAAAGTGGAGGGGGCCGCCAGCAAGCTCAGCTATGTGGAGGTCACGAATGCCCAGCACTTCGACAGCTTCATCGGACTGCCCGCCGTGCTGCCGGGCTACGACACGCGCTACATCCCGCTGCATGTCTACCTGAACCGCGCGCTCGATGCCATGTACGACCATCTGGCCAACGGCAAGGCGCTTCCGCCCAGCCAGGTGGTGCGTACCGTGCCGCGCGGCGGCATGCCGGGGCAGGCACCGGCCTTGCAGCCGGCCAACCTGCCGGCGATAGCCGGCACGCCGGCGGCGGCCGACAGGATAGAGGTCGGTGCCGGCGCCATCCGCGTGCCGGATTGAGCTGCACGAGCGGCCGGCCGCCGTGGCCGGCTGGATGAAAAATCTGATAGCTGAAAGCGCTTGATGCAAAAGCGTTTGAAGCCTTTTTATACCTGACACTGCCATGCCTGACCCTTGCACTTCCGCAGCTCCCACACCGCTTTCCAGCTATGCGAACTGCGCCAGCTACGAGATCCACTACATGGACTGGCAGCCGGCCGGCGAGCCCGTGGCCACGGTGATCGCCTGGCACGGCCTGGCCCGCACGGGCCGCGACATGGATGCGCTGGCGCAGTTCCTGGCCGGCCAGGGCTATCGCGTGATCTGCCCCGACACGCTGGGCCGGGGCCTGAGCCAGTGGAGCCGGGCGCCGCAAGAGGAATACAACCTGCGCTTTTACGCGCGGCTGGCGCGCGAGCTGATGGATGCGCTGGGGCTGGAGCAGGTGCACTGGGTGGGCACCTCCATGGGCGGTGCCATCGGCACGGTCTGCGCCTCGGGCCTGTTCGAGCCAGCGCTCAGGCAGCGCATCCTCACGCTCACGCTCAACGACAACGCGCCCGAGCTGGCCGATGCAGCGCTGGCGCGCATCAGGGCCTACGCGGGCCAGCCGCCGGTTTTTGCCACCGTGGCCGAACTGGAGGCTTTTTTCCGCACGGCCTACAAACCCTATGGCTGGCTCAGCGAGGCCGAGTGGCGCAAGCTCACCGAGACCAGCACGCGCCGCACCGACGACGGCCGCGTGACACCGCACTACGACCCGGCCATGATCCAGCAGTTCACCGCGCACGACAACGACTACCTGATCTGGGAGCACTACGATGCGCTGGCGCTGCCCGTGCTGCTGCTGCGCGGCGTGGATTCGGACCTGGTGCTCAGGCCCGTGGCCGAGCGCATGCAGCAGCGCGGGCCCGGCGCCCAGGGGCTGCTGACCTGGCTGGAGATCGAAGGCTGCGGCCATGCGCCGGCCCTGAATGTGCCGGCGCACTTCGACGCCGTGCTGGGGCACTTGCGTCAGTGATCGTGGTGCAGGTAGGCGGCCTGCCGGGGCAGCCGCATGCTGACGAAGAAGGCCAGCACCATCATGGCCGTCACATACCAGAAGAAAGCATGCTCGTGGCCCAGGGTCTTGAGCCCCAGCGCCACGTATTCGGCCGATCCGCCGAAGATCGCGTTGGCAATCGCGTAGGCCAGGCCCACACCCAGGGCCCGCACTTCGGGCGGGAACATCTCGGCCTTCACAATGCCGGACACCGAGGTATAGAAGCTCACGATCAGCATGCCTGCGGTGATCAGCAAAAAGGCCGGCAACGGGCTTTGCACATGCTGGAGCGCCGTCAGGATGGGGACGGTGAACAGGGCGCCCAGGCCACCGAACAGCATCATGTTGGTGCGCCGGCCGATGCGGTCCGACAGCATGCCGAACAGCGGCTGCACGCACATGAAGACCAGCAGCGCAAAGGTCATCACGTGGCTGGCGGTCTTGATGGGCAGATGCACCGTGTTGACCAGGTACTTCTGCATATAGGTCGAGAAGGTGTAGAAGATCAGCGAGCCGCCGGCCGTGTATCCCAGGACCGTGAGGAACGCAGCCTTGTGGTTGCGCAGCAGGCCGCCGATGGTGCCGGCCTCGGCGGTTTTCCTGGCGGCCTCGGTCTGCGTCTCGTGCAGCGTGCGGCGCAGCAGCAACGCGACCACGGCCGCGACGGCGCCGCAGACGAACGGAATGCGCCAGCCCCAGGCCTTGAGTTCGGCCTCCGTCAACAGGGCCTCGAGAATGACGATGACCAGCACGGCCAGCAGCTGCCCCCCGATCAGGGTCACGTACTGGAACGAGGAGAAAAAGCCGCGCTGGCCGCGCAGCGCGACCTCGCTCATGTAGGTGGCCGTGGTGCCGTATTCGCCGCCCACGGACAGGCCCTGGAACAGCCGGCATATCAGCAGCAGGAACGGTGCCCAGGCGCCGATCTGGTCGTAGGTGGGCAGGGCGGCAATCACCAGGGAGCCTGCGCACATCATGGTCACCGAGATCAGCAGCGAGGTCTTGCGGCCCAGCCGGTCGCCGATGCGGCCGAACAGCCAGCCGCCGATGGGCCGCATCAGAAAGCCCGCCGCGAACACGCCCGCGGTGTTGAGCAGCTGGGCCGTGGGATCGGACTTCGGAAAGAACGAAGGCGCGAAATACAGCGCGGCGAATGCGTAGACATAGAAGTCGAACCACTCGACCAGATTGCCCGACGAGGCCGCCATGATGGCGAAGACCCGGTGCCGCTTTTCCTCGGGCGTATAGCTGCGCGGTGCTGCAGCGTCCTGCGCTGCAGGGGTGGACGTGCGGTGGTATGACTCTTGCATGGACTGCCTTTCCTGTCAGAACGTGCGGACGCTCTCCACGCAGCCGCCGGGGTTCGGGCTGCGGTGGGGCAGCCGCACACAGGCAAGAAGCCTTGCGGGCGACTTCGCACACCATCCCGCTCCGTAAAGCCGCTGCCGCGGCGCCAGGGGACGCCGATACGTTCCAAATGCGTGTATGCGCTGCGGGCCTGGCTGGCCAAACCGGCGGCCGGTCAGGACCCTGACCGGTTCATATTGCACCTGCGCCGCCTGCCGCGGCTGTCGGTCGATTGCCTGTCAGCGCATCGGAGCTGCAAGGACTTTTCCGGCGCGATTCAACCCTGGCGCAGCAGGGGTGCGGCGGCGGCGCTAGCATGGCGCGCATGCGGCGACGGTGGCTGCAGTCAGCCTGGAGTTGAGGCCATGGGTTTTCTGGTGGATCTGATTCGGGAATACGGCCTGGGCATCGTGTTCCTCAATGTGTTCGTGGAACAGCTGGGGGCGCCGGTGCCGGCCTATCCCGTGCTGGTAGTCACGGGCGCGCTCGAAGGTGCAAGCGGTGCGCGTCTGGGCTGGCTCACAGCCCTGGCCGTGGCCGCGGCGCTGCTGGCCGACGTGATCTGGTACCAGGCGGGCAAGGCCTATGGCCATCGCGTGCTGGGCCGCATCTGCCGCATTTCGCTGTCGCCCGATGCCTGCATCCGCCAGACCGAGTCGGTCTACGGCCGCTGGGGCGCCAAGTCGCTGCTGGTGGCCAAGTTCGTGCCGGGCTTTGCCTCCATCGCCAGCGCGCTGGCCGGCGTGGTCGGCACGCCGCTGCGTACCTTCGTGCTGTTCGACATGCTGGGCGCGCTGATCTGGGTAGGCTCGGCCGTCTTCCTGGGATCGCTGTTCGCCTCGACCGTGGAGAGCCTGCTCGATGTGCTCACGGCCCTGGGCAAATGGGGCCTGCTGCTTCTGCTCGTGGCCTTTGCCGTCTTCGTGGCGCGCAAATGGTGGCAGCGCCACCGCGTGATCCGCTCGCTCAAGATGCCGCGCATGTCGGTGGCCGAGCTGGCCGGCCTGCATGCCCAGGGCGTGCGCCCCACGGTGATCGACGTGCGCGAGTCCATCCTCTACGACCGTGGCCACATTCCCGGCGCCCGGCCCTGGCAGCGCAGCCAGGAAGAGGGCCGGGTTGCCTACGAGGCGCTGCTGCCGCGCGAGCAGCATGCGCATGGGATGGTGGTCTATTGCGACTGCCCGAATGAAATCTCGGCGGCGCGCGTGGCCAGGCAGCTAATGCGCGCCGGCTTCACCAATGTCCGTCCCCTGGTGGGCGGATTGTCGGCCTGGGAGGCCGCCGGCTTCGATGTGGAAAAGGCCGGCAACGAGGCCGAGCCCGCGCCGGAGGCGGCTGCGGCCTCCGGGATTTCCGAGACCATGACGCCGTCCTGACCGGCGGCCTGGCAAAGGCTTTCTGGTTTATTTGCCCGCGGGCATGGAGCAGTGCCCGCCCTGGGCCGCCTGGCCCGAACCCGCTGCGATCAGCGGCGCCTCGAAGCGCAGATCCACGGGCGGCGACTGCCAGAAGTCCCAGGCCAGGAAAAGAACCAGCACGGCCCAGAAGACGGGGCGCAAAGTATTTTGTTGTGTCATCCGAATCTCCGGGGGCTCAGAACCCAAAATGGCGGCGGATGCGCAGGCCGAAAATCGTGCCCATGAAGGCCATGGGCACCCAGATCCAGCCGTGGACGGAGCCCGTGGAAATGCCCGAGAACATGGCACCCACGTTGCAGCCGAAGGCCAGGCGCGAGCTGTAGCCCAGCACCAGGCCGGCCGCCAGCGCCACTGCCCACTGCGTGCCGGTCAGCGCCTTGGCGGCGGCGGGCTTGCCCGCGGCAATCCACAGCGCGCCGCCCAGGATGCCGATGTTGGTGATGCTGGTCACATCCAGCAGCACGGTTTCGTGCAGGCGCGCGGCATTGCCGGGCTGGCTCCAGAACCAGTTGCCGGCCAGGTCCACGGCGCCCGTGGCGTTGGCCACCTTGGCGGCCCAGAGGCCGAAGCCGTAGACCACGCCCCAGGGCTGGCCCGCGATGACGAGGTTGAGCGTGGCGAAGACGGCCAGCAGCACGGCGCCGACCAGCCATTTGCGTACCAGCAGCGGCCTGGGTGCGCGGCCCAGTGCCGCATTGGCGCGCCTGGCATACCAGGCCACGCCCACTGCCACCACGGCCAGCGCCGCCAGCGTGGCACCCAGGGCCGGTGCCCAGCCCCATTCGGTTACCAGGCCCACGGGCGTGGTATGGCCCAGGTCCAGCCACCATCCCAGGTGCAGGCTGCCCAGAAAGCTGCCGATCGAAAACATGGGCAGGATGGCCGTGTTCATGGGAATGCCCATGCCGGCCTTGTACAGCGTGCCGCTGCCGCAGCCGTCGGCTATCTGCATGCACAGGCCGAAGACAAATGCGCCGACCAGCAGGCTGATGCTGGGTGGACCCAGCGCCGCGGTCAGTTCGGGAAAGTGGCCCAGCAGCGGCATGGCCATGGCGGCGGCCAGGGCCAGCAGCAGCAACTGGCCGAAGATGCCGCTGGCGTCCTTTTCCTCGACCAGCATGCGCCAGCCGGTGGTGAAGCCGAAGCGCTGGCCGGCCAGCACGGCGCCCAGGCCGATGCCGACGAGGAACAGCGCAGCCTGGCGCACCGAGACGCTCCAGAGCAGCCAGCCAAAGAAAACGGCCAGTACGGCCGAAATGGGAAGTCGTTTCATGTTTGGGGTATCACATTGAAGGCGTCCTCCCCCTTCAAGGGGAAGGCGCGCAGCGCCTCAGGGGTTATTTGAAGTTTTTGTCCCACCACTTTTGTGCGTCGTAGGCGAGGGACTGGGCGCGGCCCGGTTGGTTGGCCATGCGCGGTGCCTCCTTGGACTGGGTCCAGTCCACCATGGAGCCTGCATAGAGCTTGACATTGGGCAGGCCGGCCATCTCCGACAGGCCGAACCAGTCGGTGGCCGCCCAGTGGCCGGTGTTGCAGAAGGCCACCGTGTCCTGGCCCTGCTGGCGCTGGAGCTTGCCGGCGATTTCCCTGGCCTTGGCGGCATCCACGAATTGCGAGGTGCCGGGCACGAACCACTGGTTGAAATCGAGCTGCTGGGCGCCGGGCAGCGTGCCCGAGAGCTTGGCGGCAGGCGCGCGCACCTTGCCCTGGTAGAAGGCGTCGGGGCGCGAATCGACCAGGGCCGCATTCGACAGGTCCAGGTGCCGGCCCACATCCTGGCGCGTGGCCAGCCACTGGGCATCGAACGTGGGTGCGTAGCTGCTGGGCGCGACCTTCACGGCCGCCTGACTCACCGGCTTGCCGGCCGATTCCCAGGCCTTCATGCCGCCGTTGACGATGGACAGCTCTTTCAGGCCCAGGCTCTTGAGCGTCCAGTACACGCGCGCCATGGCGCCGAAGTCCGTGGCATCGGCGCCGCTGGAGACCACCACGGCATGGGTGGCAGGCGTCAGGCCCAGCGACTGGACCAGCGCGACCAGCTTGGCCTGGTCGGGCAGCTCGCCGGGATTGCTGGCCGGGCCGCGCCATTTGCCGTAGGGCGCATTGACGGCCTGGGCGATATGACCGGCCTCGAAGGCCTTGGAGTCGCGGATGTCGATCACGCGGGTGTCGGCCTGCTGCAGCAGCGGCTGCAGCTGCTCGGGCGTGAGCAGGGGCTGGGCGGCCAGCGCCCAGGTACTGGTGGAAAGGCCCAGGCCCATGGCCAGTGCGTAAGTGAGAGAGGCGTTTTTCATGGCAGGAGTCGGCAGAACCGGTCTTCGGCAGGCGTGGCTACGCCCAAGGCCTCTATTGTCCGGCTTTGGGCGGACCGGCCCAAGCAGGGAGAATTTGCCTGCTTGTCGCTTGTGGTAATGCGCGAGATGTGCGGCAGACGGCTGCTGCCTGTGCCTGGGTCCGGGCCTTATCGCGCTTTAGCGGTGGATGGCCAAGCGCTGCATGCCATCAGGTCAAAGCTCGTGCACCAGCAGCGAAAAACGGTGCAGCGATGCATAGCCTTGCCCACGCCGGGTGCATTCGCGCAGCAGGCCCTCGTGCGCAAAGCCGGCTGTTGCCAGAAGCCGCATCGAGGCCAGGTTCTCGGGCTCCACATAGGCCACGACGCTGTGCAGCTTCAGCTTTTCAAAAGCCCTGGGCAGCCACTGGCGCAATGCCTGCCGCATCAGGCCCTTGCCCCAATGGCGGGGCAGCAGCCAGTAGCCCAGCTCGGCACTGTCGCCGTCATCGTCACGGTCATAGATGCCTATGGCGCCCAGCACCTGCTCTTGCGCGCAGGTGGCCTGCCACCAGCCTGTGCCTTGCGCAGCCTGCTCCTGGTACCAGGCCAGCTGTTCGCGGGCTATGGCCTGGGCATCGGTCTGCTCTGTCTCCAGGCCGTAAAACTGCGTGACCCTGGCATCGCCCATGGCCTGGGCCACCACGGGCAGATCGGCGGCGCGGAAATCACGGAACTGCAGGCAATGGCCGATGCGCATACAGCCGACCAGGCTTATTGAGCGGCGCCGGCCGATTGGGACCGCCGGCTGCGTTCCTGCAACTGGGCCGCATCCTCGCGCTGCGTGGGCCATCCCTGCAGATGCTGCTGGGCAATCCGGCTCAGGGCCGTGATCCAGGGCGCATCGTCGTTGAGGCAGGCGATGTATTCGAACTGCTGGCCGCCTGCATGCAGGAAGGCCTCACGCGCTTCCTGGTTGATTTCCTCCAGGGTTTCCAGGCAGTCGCTGGTGAAGCCCGGGCACACCACGTCCACGCGCCTGGTGCCCTGCTGGGCCAGGGCGATCAGCGAAGGCTCGGTATAGGGCTCCAGCCATTTGGCCTTGCCGAAGCGGGACTGGAAGGTCACGAGATACTGGTTGTCGCCGAGCCGCAGCCGCTGGGCCAGCAGCCGCGCCGTCTTGTGCGATTCGCAGTGGTAGGGGTCGCCCAGGCGCAGCGTGCGCTCGGGCACGCCGTGAAAGCTCATGACCAGCTTCTCGCCGCGGCCGTTGTCGCGCCAGTGCGCCTCGACGCGCTGGGCCAGCGCCTCGATATAGCCTGCATCGTCGTGATAGCGGTTCACGAAGCGCAGCTCGGGGATGTGGCGCTGGGTTCTGGCCCAGTCGTAGACCGCGTCGAACACGCTGGCCGTGGTGGTCCCCGAATACTGGGGGTACAGCGGCAGGATCAGGATGCGGTTCGCGCCTTCGGCCTTGAGGGCATCGAGCTGGGACGCTATCGAAGGCTTGCCGTAGCGCATGGCATGGCGCACCAGCACATTGTGGCCGGCCTCGCCCAGCCAGCCGCGCAGCAGCGTGGCCTGGCGCTGGGTCCAGTGCAGCAGCGGCGAGCCGTCCTTCTCGTGCCAGACGGTGGCGTACTTGGCCGCCGACCTGGCCGGCCGCGTGCGCAGGATGATGCCGTGCAGAATCGGCCACCAGGCCAGTCTGGGAATCTCCACCACCCGGTCGTCGCCGAGGAATTCGGCCAGATAGGGCCGCACGGCCGCGGCCGTGGGCGCCTCGGGCGTGCCCAGGTTGCACAGCAGCACCGCGGTGCGGGCAGATTGGTCGTGGCGGAAGCCGGGTTCGGGCGCAAAGCGTGAAGACATGGCTGCGATTGTGGCAGCTTGGGATAGGCGCAGTCGTCTGGAGGCGATCGCCGGGCGGCTATTCTTGGCGCATGCAACCCCAAATGACAACCGATATGGCCGTGGAAACCTTGCGGCAGCTGCGACGCAGCGGGCGGATACGGGCCATCAGCCTGGACCTCGATGACACGCTGTGGCCCATCTGGCCGACGATTGCCAAGGCCGAAGCCGTTTTGCTGGACTGGCTGGCGGAGCATGCACCGGGCACGGCCGCGCATCTCGGCGACACGGCCAGGGTGCGGGCCCTGCGGCATGAGATCGTGGCGCTGCGCCCCGACCTGCGTGCCGACCTCAGCGGCCTGCGCCGCGAATCCATACGCCTGGCCTTGACGCGTGCCGGCGACGACCCGGCGCTGGCCGAGCCTGCGTTCGACGAATTCTTTGCCGCCCGCCAGCGTGTGGAGCTGTTCGACGATGCGCTGCCTGCCCTGCAATTCCTGTCGCAGCGCTGGCCGGTGGTGGCTTTGTCCAACGGCAACGCCAATGTGCATGTGGTCGGGATCGGCCAGCACTTTCGCGCCTCCCTGTCGGCCAGCGACGCGGGCATGGCCAAGCCCGACGTGCGTTTTTTCCATGCCGCGGCCGAAGCGGCCGGCGTGGCGCCCGAGCACGTGCTGCATATTGGCGACGACGCGGCTCTGGATGCGCTGGGCGCCATGGATGCGGGTATGCACGCGGTCTGGCTCAACCGCGGCGGGGTAGCATGGCCGCACGAGGGGCGCGAGCCCCATATCACGGTGGCCAGCCTTTCGCAGTTGTGCCAGGGGCTGGCTGACAGTTGATCGCAAGATCGCCAGCCTAGCCCTTGCACAGCCTATGCCCGCCTGTCTGACCACCCGCCTTTTCACTCCTCCGCCCCTGGCTCCCGTGCACGCAATCGGCTGGAGCCGTTCCTTCTTCTGGCTGAAACAGGCCTTGCGGGACATGGCAAGGGCGCCGTGGATCAGCATGGCGCATGGAGGGGGCTTGGCCCTGATCGGCTGGGCCATACTGGCGCTGGGGCACAATCGCTTCTGGCTGATGGCCGGCGCGCTGTCGGGTTTCCTGGTGGTGGGGCCCGTGGTGGCGACCAGCCTGTATGCACTCAGCCGGGCGCAGGAGCGCGGCGAGAGGGCTGATGCCTCGCTGGTCCGCAGAACCTGGATGCAGTGGCAAAGCGGCCGCGCCACGGCGCAGGCCGGCTACTGGTGCATGGTGCGCTTCGGCCTGCTGCTGGCGCTGGCGGCCACTGGCTGGGTTGCCGTATCGGCTTCGCTGATCGTGGTCATGTCGCCCGTGCCTGTGGCAACGCCGGCGGACTTCCTGGCGCATGTAGTGCTGGCGCAGGATGGCGGACTGTTCCTGGAATGGATGGCGCTGGGCAGTTTTCTGGCCGCGCCCATTTTTGCGTCCAGTGTGGTGGCCATGCCGCTGATGCTGGACCGGCGCGTGAGCATGCGCCAGGCCGTGCTGACCAGCTGGTTGGCGGTGATTGCCAATCCGGGGCCTCTGGCCCTGTGGGCGGCGTTGATTGTTTTGTTAACCTTGCTGGGCCTCGGCAGCTATTTGCTGGGGCTGGTGGTTGTGATGCCTTTGCTGGGGCATGCGAGCTGGCATGCCTATCGTGATCTGGTGGATGCATCGGCCTTTCCCGCGCGGGATGCCGATGACCGGGCCCTTGCCCCGGGCGGCCGGTGAGAGGGCGGGCGGCAGCGGACCGAAGCCGCTGCCCGTTCAGGCAAGCACCCGGCCCGCAGGGTATGCGTAGGATGGCTTGCCGTGATATTCGGGTTCACAGAAGAACAAATTGCCCATTTCTTCCTCACCTATGGCGTGGGGGCCTTCATCATCTTCATGGTGTTCATCATCCTGCAGCTGGCGCGCCAGTCCAAGGCAGGGAAGTTCGGCACCTTCGTGATCTTCCTGGGCCTGGGCGTGGGCTTTGTCGGCTACCTGGCCAAGATCATTATTCAATGGTGGATAGAAAGCCACTGACCCGCGGCCCTTGGCGCGGCCTCCCTCAGAGACATCGAGCAAGGACCGCCCGCAGCGAAGATGAAGTCCCCCATCAGGGGAAGCTGCATAGCCGCTCAGGGGGTTAACCAGGTTTCACCTGGGCCCGCTGGAGCACCTTCTGCCAGCGGGTCTGCTCGGTGGCGATGAATTGCGCGAACTGCTCGGGCGTGCTGCCGATGGGCTCGGCCGCGTCGCCCTGCAGGCGCTTGAGCGCATCGGGCGCCTTGACGGCCCTGGCGCATTCGGCGGCCAGCTTGTCCACATGCGGGCGCGGCAGCGACGAGGGGGCGAGCATGCCGTACCACTGGGTCATCTCGAAACCGGGAAAGCCCTGTTCGGCCACCGTCGGCACATCGGGCAGCTGGGGCAGGCGCTTGGCCGAGCCGGTGGCGATGCAGCGTACCTTGCCGGCCTTGATGAAGGGCAGCAGCGCCGCCGCGCCGACCGATGCCGCGTCGAGGCGGCCCGAGAGCAGGTCCGTCATCATCGGGCCGGTGCCGCGATAGGGTACGTGCAGCATGAAGATGTCGGCCGTCATCTTCAGGTATTCGAAAGCCAGATGGCCCGCGCTGCCGTTGCCGGCCGAGCCGTAGCTGAGCTTGGCCGGGTTCTTCTTGGCGTAGGCCACGAGTTCGGCGATGTTCTTGACCGGAAGGTCCGGATGCACCACGTACAGGCTGGGAATCTTGGCCAGCAGGCTGACGGGCACGAAGTCCTTCTTGGGGTCGTAGGGCAGCTTGTCGAAGATGTAGGGGTTGACCGCCAGCGTGCCGATATGGCCCAGGATGACGGTGGACTGGTCGTCGGCCCGCGCCACTTCCTGCATGGCGATATTGCCGGCGGCGCCGGGCTTGTTGTCCACGAACACGTTCTGGCCCAGGGTCTTGGACAGCTCCGCAGCCGTGGAGCGCGCCACGATTTCCGAGCTGCCGCCCGGTGCGAATGGCACGACGAAGCGGATGGGGCGGGTGGGCCAGGCGGCGTCGGCGGCCTGTGCGCGCGTGCCGATCAGGCTGCCGCAGGCCAGGGCGCCGGCTCCGGCAAGCAGGTGCCGGCGGGAAAGGGATAGCAGCGCGCTGGTCGGCACGTCGAATGTCTTGGCCATGGAGTCTCCGGTTGTTTTCTGATGGGTATGGCAGGTCTGCGCATGGTGCGCAGCCTGGCTGTCAATTGGCTGTCAAATGGCCTGCTGACGGGCCGATGCCACATCAGGTTTTCCCGGGGCTGCCCGGCGGCGTCTGTGTGCCGGCTAGCTGCCGCGCAGCCTGGATGCCGCTGCGCACCGCGCCTTCCAGCGTGGCCGGATAGGGGCCGTCGACATAGTCGCCGCAGGCCCACAGGCCGTGGCCCAGCTCCATGCCGGGGCGCTGCAGGCCGGGCGTGCAGGCAAAGGTGGCGCGCTTTTCGACGACGGTCCGGACAGGCCGGATGTCCTGCCAGCCCAGCTGTTCGCGCGCCTGCTGCAGCACCTGCTGCTGCAGTGTCGCGCGCTCCGTGCGGCAGTCGCTGACGACAAAGGCCATCAGGCCTGGCCGGGCCGGATCATGCGCCTGCGCAGGCATCAGGTGGCGGCGGTCGAAAACGAACTGCGCAGGCTGCCCGGGGCCGGGGCGCAGGGCCAGCCAGGGCAGCCCGGAAGGCAGCCGTTGGCCGGTATGGGCATAGACGGTGGCAATGGCCGTGTGTTCCAGCGCCTGCGCGGCCTGCGCCCAGCGCCGGTAACGCAGGCCTTCGCGTGCGGGCAGGCGCTCGTCCCCGGCGGCGGTCAGCGCCAGCCGGGCCGCTTCCTGCGGGGGGCAGGCCAGCAGCACGGCATCGAAGTGCGCGGGTTCGGCAAGTGCCGTGGATTGCACCGGCGCGTGCACCGCCCACTGCCGGCCCGGCGGAGCCAGCTGCTGCACGCGGCGGCCCGTATGCACGGAATGGCCGATCGCCTGCAGCCATCGTGCGGCGGGCTCCGGGAACAGCGCACCGAGGCTGACGCGCGGCACCAGGAAGTTCGAGCCGCCGCTGCCGGCAAACAGGGCGTCCTGCAGCACGCGCAGGAACACGCTGCCGCTGGCCCGGGCCGTGGGCAGGTTGAGGGCCGAGACGCACAGCGGCTCCATGAATTCGTCGAGCAGGCGCTGCGGCAGGCCGTGGCAAAGCTCGGCCACGGTGGCTGTCGGTGCGCAGCGAAATCCCTGCACGCGCCAGCGCAGCGCGCGCGCCAGAAGGGCCAGGCGTTCGCGCAGCGTCCAGCCGCGGGCGCCGGCAATGCCGAAAAGCGCATCCAGCGGCGCGGGCAGAGGGGGGAAGGCCAGGCCGCTGCCGTCGGCATGGCGCATGGCCAGGGGGTGGCGCAGCAGGCCCTCCGTTTCGGAGATGCCGACCGATCGCATCAGGCGCAGGCATTCGGCATAGGCGCCTATCAGAATGTGCTGGCCGTTGTCGGCCTCGAGGGCACCAGGCAGCTCCAGCGTGCGGGCGCGCCCGCCCAGATGGCGGCCGGCTTCGAAGACGCAGGGATCATGGCCGTCCTGTGCCAGCTGCACGGCGGCGGCCATGCCGGCCCAGCCGGCGCCGACGATGGCGACTTTCATGAAGCAGGTGCGTGCATGCGCTCTCTACATCCGGCCCAGCGCCTGCATTTTCCAGGCCAGCCAGAGCTTGCGCATGGGCGGCAGGCTGATGCGCTGGTGCAGCACCTGGAAATTCTCCGCCTCGATCTCGCGCAGCAGCGTGCGGTAGATGCTGGCCATCATCAGGCCGGGCTTCTGGGTGCGGCGGTCGGCGCCGGGCAGCAGGGCCAGGGCCTTGTCGTACAGGCCATGGGCGCGCTCGGCCTGGAAGCGCATCAGCGCCGTGAAGCGCTCCGAATATTCGCGCTTGTTGATTTCGTGCGCCTTCACGTCGAACTGCTGCAGCTCGCTGATGGGCAGGTAGATGCGGCCGCGCAGCGCGTCCTCGCCCACGTCGCGGATGATGTTGGTCAGCTGCAGCGCCTGGCCCAGCGTGTGGGCGTAGGCGGTGGTGCGCTCGTCCTGCTGGCCGAAGATGCGGGCCGCGACCTCGCCCACGATGCCAGCCACCAGGTGGCAGTAGCGCTGCAGGCCGGCAAAGTCCAGGTAGCGGGTCTGCTCCAGGTCCATCTGGCAGCCTTCGATGACGGCCTGCAGGTGGCGCTCCTCGATGCCGTAGGTGGCGGCATGCGGCATCAGCGCCTTCATGACCGGGTGCGTGGGCTGGCCTGCAAAGGCCTGGTGCACTTCGTTGCGCCACCAGGCCAGCTTGGTGGCGGCCACGCCGGGATCGGAGACTTCGTCCACCACATCGTCCACTTCGCGGCAGAACGCATAAAAGGCCGTGATGGCGGCGCGGCGCTCCTTGGGCAGGAAGAGGAAGGCGTAGTAGAAGCTGCTGCCCGAGGCGGCGGCCTTGTCTTGGACGTACTGATCCGGATTCATAGGGGTGGCATTGTCCCATGCCGGCCCGCGCTCGGCGCCGGCACGGGGCTATTGAATACGATAGCTGCCAGCGCCTGCAGCTACTTCATTTCAAAGGCATTTCGTACTGCATATCAATGGGCAAGGGTGCAGACAGCTATGCTTTTCATATCTGCCGGACAAGATGCCCTGCTCAGTTCCGGGGCTTCATCCGCCAGGCTCGCCACAGCATGCGCGGCAGATCGCCTTTGCGCAGCTGCACGCGCCGGTAGAGGTTGGCGCCCTGCAGGCGGTCGAGCTTGTCCAGAATGGCCAACCCGCCTTGCACTACCAGGCGCAGTTCCCAGCCGGCCCGGCCGGGCAGCCGGTGCACCAGGGGCGCGCCCTGCCGCATCAGGGCGCGGGCCCGGGCAGCCAGCGCGGCCAGCAGTGCCCGCACGGGCGCGGTCAGCGCGGCGCGCTCGGGGCGCAGGTCCGCGCGGGCCAGGCCGTGGGCGTGCAGGTCGGCATCCGTCACGTAGTGGCGGCCGCGCGGCAGGTCTTCGCTGAGGTCCTGCCAGAAGTTGATCAGCTGCAGCGCCGTGCAGATCACGTCGCTTTGCGCCAGCGCCTGCGCGTCGTGCACGCCGTACAGGTGCAGCAGCAGGCGGCCTATCGGGTTGGCCGAGCGGCGGCAGTAGTCCAGCAACTGCTCCGTGTCGGCATAGGCGGCCTGGCTGGCGGTCATGCGCACGTCTTGCTCGAAGGCGTCCAGCAGGTCGTCGAGCAGGTCCATGGGCAGGGCATGGGCCCGGACCTGCGCGGCCAGCGGCGCAAGGACCTGGGGCCAGGCCGTGCGGGTCAGCATTTCGTCCTGCCGGGGCGTGCCCAGCTGCCGCAGGTCCGCGCGCAGGCGCTGCAGCGCGGCCAGGCGCTCGGCATGCGGCGCATCGCCTTCGTCGGCCAGATCGTCGGCCGTGCGCGCGAAGTGATAGATGGCCGCGATGGGCGGACGCAGCGCAGGAGGGCACAGCCAGGAGGCGACGGGAAAGTTCTCGTAATGCGTGACGGCCGCCGGCCGGGCGGATGCCGCAGCAGACGAGGTCGCGGAAGGGGCGGGAGGATCGCGTTGGACGTTCACGCCCGCTATTGTGGCGGTCATTGGCGAACGCTCGTGCACAATCTGCGCCATGGCTTCAACCAACCCTCTCATTTTCCGCCTGCCCCTCGCGAAGAAGGGCCTGCGCTCCCGCGTTCTGCATGCTGGCGCCCTGTCTGCAGTGGCCGCCGCCGTGCTGCTGTCGGCCTGCTCCAGCAAGGAGGCTGCGCCCGAGCCGGTGCGCTCGGTCAAGCTGCTCACGGTGGGCGAAGGGCAGATCCAGTCGCAGCTCGAATATTCGGGCGATGTGCGCGCCCGCGTGGAGTCGCGCCTGGGCTTTCGTGTCGCGGGCAAGATCGTCAAGCGCGAGGTGGAGCTGGGCCAGCATGTGAAGGCCGGCCAGGTGCTGGCGCGCCTGGATGCGCGCGACTACCAGCTCAGCGCCGATGCGGCGCGCGCCCAGGTGGCCTCGGCCACCACGCAGCGCGATCTGGCGGCGGCCGATGTCAAGCGCTTTGGCGCGCTGCGCGCCCAGAACTTCATCAGCGCGGCCGAGATGGAGCGCCGCGAAGCCAGCCTCAAGGCCGCCCAGGCCACGCTGGACCAGGCCAAGGCCCAGCTGGCCGCCCAGTCCAACCAGGAAAACTACACGCTGCTGGTGGCCGATGCGGACGGCATCGTCACCAGCGTCAATGCCGAGCCCGGCCAGGTGGTGGCTGCGGGCACGCCGGTCATGGGCATTGCCCAGGACGGCGCGCGCGATGCCGTGTTCAGCGTGCCCGAGGACAAGCGCGCGGCCGTCCGGATCGGCCAGGGCGTGCGCATCACGCCCTGGGCCGGCGAACAGCCGCCGCTGGAGGGCCAGGTGCGCGAGGTGGCTGCCAGTGCCGATCCGGCCACGCGCACCTACCAGGTCAAGGTGGCGCTGCCGGGGCAGGCGGCCTTGCCGCTGGGTGCGACCATCCGCGCCCAGCCGCAGGGCATGAATGCTGCCGGCCAGGCGGCCATCAAGCTGCCGACCACGGCCTTGCGCCAAGAAGGGGGCGGCGGCCAGGGCACGGCGGTATGGGTGTTCGATGCGGCCAGCAGCACCGTCAGGCTGCAGCCCGTGCAGATTGCCACGGCCGACGGCAACGAGGCCGTGATCGCGTCGGGCCTGGCGCCCGGCATGCAGGTGGTGGCGACCGGCGTGCATGTGCTCACGCCGGGGCAGAAGGTCACGGTCTACCGCGACAAATATGCAAAGAATTCTGCGCAAACCAAGGAAGGGCATGCGCCTGATGCTCCTGAAACCGTAGGGGCTGGCGGGGCGAAGGCCGCGGAGGGCAGCCGGTGAGCGCGCCGCGCAAGGCTGCGCCGGGGGCGCATTTCAATCTTTCGCGCTGGGCGCTGGACCATGTGGCGCTGACGCGCTATTTCATGGTCGTGATCATGGTGCTGGGCTTTGCGGCTTATTTCCAGCTGGGGCAGGACGAGGATCCGCCGTTCACTTTCCGCGCCATGGTGATCCGCTCCTACTGGCCGGGCGCCACGGCCGAGCAGATGGCCCAGCAGGTGACGGACAAGATAGAGCGCACGCTGCAGGAAGTGCCGTACGCGGACAAGATCAGCAGCTACTCCAAGCCCGGAGAGTCGCAGGTCATCTTCCAGCTCAAGGACAACTCCCCGCCGGGGCAGGTGCCGCAGCTGTGGTACACGGTGCGCAAGAAGGTGGGCGACATGCGCTACACCTTGCCGCAAGGCGTGCAGGGGCCGTTCTTCAACGACGATTTCGGCGACGTCTATGGCGTGATCTACGCGCTGCAGGCCGACGGCTTCAGCTATGCGGAGCTCAAGACCATGGCCGACGACGTGCGCCAGCGCCTGCTGCGCGTGCCCGACGTGGCCAAGGTGGACCTGTTCGGCGTGCAGGACGAGAAGGTGTACGTGGAGATCTCGCCCCAGCGCATGTCGCAGCTGGGGCTGAACCTCAACCAGGTGCTGGACCAGCTCAACCAGCAGAACGCCGTGGCCAGCGCGGGTGTGGTCCAGGCCCCGCAGGACACGCTGCAGCTGCGGGTGAATGGCCAGTTCGCCGACATGGAGCAGCTGCGCGCCATGCCGATACGCGGCCCCTCGGGCAGCATGCTGCGGCTGGGCGATATCGCCACCATCGTGCGCGGCTATGCCGATCCGGCCAATGTGAAGGTGCGCTTCCAGGGGCAGAACGCCATCGCGCTGGGCGTTTCCATGATCAAGGGCGGGGACATCATCCGCCTGGGCAAGGCCCTGCATGAGGCTTCGGCCCAGATCGGCAAGAGCCTGCCGGCCGGCGTGACGCTGACCAATATGCAGGACCAGCCCAAGGCCGTGGCCGATTCCGTGGGCGAGTTCGTGCACGTGCTGATCGAGGCCGTGGTCGTGGTGCTGGCCGTCAGCTTCATCAGCCTGGGCTTTCACAAGCGCGAAGGGCGGCAGCCCTGGTACAGGCGCTGGTACATCGATCCGCGCCCGGGCCTGGTGGTGGGCATCACGATTCCGCTGGTGCTGGCGGCCACCTTCCTGGCCATGTGGTACTGGAGCATCGGCCTGCACAAGGTCTCGCTGGGCTCGCTCATCATCGCCCTGGGCCTGCTGGTGGACGATGCCATCATTTCCGTGGAGATGATGGTGCGCAAGATGGAAGAGGGCTACGAGAAATACCGCGCGGCCACCTTTGCCTACGAGATCACGGCCAAGCCCATGCTGACCGGCACGCTGATCACGGCCGCCGGCTTTCTGCCCATCGGCATGGCCAAGTCCATGACGGGCGAGTACACCTTTGCCATCTTCGCGGTGACGGTGATCGCGCTGGTGCTCAGCTGGTTCGCCTCGGTGTACTTCGTGCCCTATCTGGGCCTGCTGCTGCTCAAGCGCCCGCCCCATGCGGCCACCCTGCCGCCCGAGGTGGCGTCGGGCGAGGTCCGGGCCGAGGACGCCGGCATCAACACAGCGGCCGGCGAGCATGAAGTGTTCGACAGCCCGTTCTACAACCGCTTCCGCCGCATGGTGGACTGGTGCGTGCAGCACCGCTGGCTCACCATCGCCGCCACGGTACTGGTGTTCGTGCTGGGGCTGGCGGGCATGGGCAAGGTGCAGCAGCAGTTCTTCCCGGACTCCAGCCGTCCCGAGGTGCTGGTGGACATCTGGTTCCCCGAAGGCACGGCGCTGCAGGCCAACGAGGCGGTGACGCGCCGCGTGGAGGAGCGCTTCATGCGGCTGGACGGCGTGGAATCGGTCAGCGAATGGATTGGCTCGGGTGTGCCGCGTTTCTATCTGCCGCTGGACCAGGTGTTTCCGCAGAACAATGTCTCGCAGTTCATCCTGGTCGCCAAGAGCCTGCCCGAGCGCGAGATGCTGCGCAAGCTGCTGCCGGCGCTCATGGCCGAAGAGTTCCCCGAGGTGCGCGCCCGCGTCAAGCTGCTGCCCAACGGGCCGCCGGTGCCGTATCCGGTGCAGTTCCGGGTGATGGGCAGCGACCCCGCCAAGCTGCGCACCTATGCGGACGAGGTCAAGAAGGTCATGATGGAAAACGCCGACATGCGCGGCGTCAACGACAACTGGAACGAGTCCATCAAGGTGGTGCGCCTGCAGATCGACCAGGACAAGGCCCGCGCCCTGGGCGTGACCAGCAAGTCCATCGCCGATGCGACCAGCATGAATTTCAGCGGCACCACCGTGGGCCAGTACCGCGAGGGCGACAAGCTGATCGACATCGTCATGCGGCCGCCCGGGAACGAGCGCGACATGATTTCCGACATCGCCAACACCTATGTCACCACGGGCACGGGCCAGTCCATTCCGCTCACGCAGATCGCCAAGCCCGCCATGGCCTGGGAGCCCGGCGTGATGTGGCGCGAAAAGCGCGACTTCGCCATCACCGTGCAGGGCGACGTGCGCGAAGGCTTGCAGGGCGCCACCGTCACCAACGAACTGCTGCCGAGGCTGCGCGAGATCGAGTCCGCATGGCATGCGGCCGGCGACACGGGCTACCGCATCGAGGTGGCCGGCGCGGTGGAGGAAAGCTCCAAGGGATCGGGCGCCATCGTGGCCGGCGTGCCGGTGCTGCTGTTCATTGTCTTCACGCTGCTCATGCTGCAGCTGCGCAGCGTGAGCCGCTCGCTGCTGGTGTTCATCACCGGGCCGCTGGGCATTCCCGGCGTGGCGGCAGCCCTGCTGCTGCTGGGGCGCCCGTTCGGCTTCGTGGCCCTGCTGGGTGTGGTGGCACTGATGGGCATGATCCAGCGCAACTCTGTGATCCTCATCGACCAGATCGAAGCCGGCCGGGCCCAGGGCCTGGCGGCCTGGGATGCGATCGTCGAGGCGGCCGTGCACCGCCTGCGCCCCATCGTGCTCACGGCCGCGGCCGCCGTGCTGGCCATGATCCCGCTGTCGCGCAGCGTGTTCTGGGCCCCATGGCCGTGGCCATCATGGGCGGTCTGATCGTCGCCACCGCGCTGACGCTGCTGGCGCTGCCGGCCATGTATGCCGCAGTCTTTCGCATCAAGCGCGAGAATGCCTAGAGGCAGATTGGCCAGAGAGGTAAAAAATTGCGGCTAGAATCTGCATCTTGACCGCAGTAGACGCTTTTTTGCGCTCTCTGCTGGACCGCGCGGGTGGCGAAATTGGTAGACGCACCAGGTTTAGGTCCTGACGGTGGCAACACCGTGCCGGTTCGAGTCCGGCTCCGCGCACCAAGAAATTCCCGCCACGGCGACCCAGCCCGTATCCCCTGAAAGATACGGGCTTTTTTCATGCCTGGCCATGCACGGTTCCGGCGCGTGAAGGGGCAAGGCATTGCCAGCATTCCCTGGCCCCTTGCGGGCAAACCCGGTTGCGGGCTCGGGATAGGGGCGGTTGGCGCCTCGTTATAATGGTCGGCTTCGCCTGTATCCATTCACGACCGCCTGGCGCCAGACGCCACAGCCGCCGGATGCAGGCTCCGGAAAATCCAAGGTGCCGCAGTTCGCAAGATTCTTTGTCTGTGCGCACCGTGACTTTGCGCAATTACGGTGCGGGTTGCAGCAGCAGCCTGCACGGTCCACATCCCTCATAGGAAAAATCATGGCCGTTAACGTCGAAACTCTTGAAAAGCTCGAGCGCAAGATCACGCTGAGCGTGCCCCTGTCCTCCATCCAGTCCGAAGTCGATGCCCGCCTCAAGAAGGTGGCCCGCACCGTGAAGATGGACGGCTTCCGTCCCGGCAAGGTGCCCATGAGCGTGGTGGCTCAGCGCTACGGCTATTCCGTCCAGTACGAAGTGCTGAACGACAAGGTGGGTGAAGCGTTTGCCGCCGCCGTGAACGAAGCCAACCTGCGCGTGGCCGGCCAGCCCAAGATCACCGAGAAGGAAGGCGCGCCCGAGGGCGAAGCCCAGTTCGACGCCGTGTTCGAAGTGATGCCCGAAGTCAAGATCGGCGACCTGGCAACGGCCGAAGTCGAGAAGCTGACCGCCGAAGTGGACGATGCCGCCATCGACAAGACCGTGGACATCCTGCGCAAGCAGCGCCGCACTTTCACCGAGCGTGCTGCAGCCGAGGCTGCCGTGGACGGCGACCGCGTGACCGTGGACTTCGAAGGCAAGATCGACGGCGAGCCCTTTGCCGGCGGCAAGGCCGAAGATTTCCAGTTTCTGGTCGGCGAAGGCCAGATGCTCAAGGAATTCGAAGACGCCGTGCGCGGCATGAAGGCTGGCGAATCCAAGACCTTCCCCCTGGCTTTCCCCGCTGACTACCACGGCAAGGACGTGGCCGGCAAGACCGCCGACTTCCTGGTGACGGTCAAGAAGGTCGAAGCGCCCCAGCTGCCCGAAGTCAACGAAGAGTTCGTCAAGACCCTGGGCGTGGAAGGCGGCTCTGTAGAAGCCCTGCGCGAAGACATCAAGAAGAACCTGGAGCGCGAAGTCAAGTTCCGCGTCCAGGGCCGCAACAAGCAGGCCGTGATGGATGCCCTGGTGTCCAAGGCCGAGCTGGAACTGCCCAAGGCTTCGGTTCAGGCAGAAGTGGCCCGCCTGCTGGAAGGCGCCCGTGCCGAACTGCAGCAGCGCGGCATCAAGGACGCCGCCCAGGCCGAGATCCCCGAAGACATCTTCCTGCCTCAAGCCGAGCGCCGCGTGCGCCTGGGCTTGGTCGTGGCCGAGCTGGTCAAGACCAACAACCTGCAGGCCACGCCCGAGCAGATCAAGGCCCATGTGGAAGAGCTGGCCTCCAGCTATGAAAAGCCCGAGGACGTGGTGCGCTGGTACTTCGGCGACCGCAACCGCCTGGCCGAGGTGGAAGCCGTCGTGATCGAAAACAACGTGACCGACTTCGTGCTGGGCAAGGCCAAGGTGACCGACAAGGCCGTGTCCTTCGACGAACTGATGGGCCAGGCCTGATAGCTTGGACCCTGTCGTGCCTGCCGCCTGGCGGCAGGTGAACAAGACATGACGGGCGGGGCTTGTGCTTTTACGCGCAAGCCCCATTTTCTTTTGGAACGTGTTTACGATCTTGTCGCTGCTGCGTTGGGATGCAATCGGGGTGAGAGCGAAGAAACCGCCCGGTTTCACCCCGATCCTTAGGAGTAGCGCCTTTGCGGGTGGTCTGCGGTGTTGCGAATCTTGCCAATAGCGAGCTAGTGGCTGCGAGCCACGCCTGGCATCCCCTCCCGCGAAGTTGCTGGCGCAGCGTCGAGAAGATCGTGAATACGTTCTGGATTGCGGCTACAGTAGGCGCATAGCACTGGAGAAGATATGAGCGCATTGGAAACGTTGGATCTGGGCATGGTGCCCATGGTCATTGAACAGTCGGGTCGCGGCGAGCGCTCCTACGACATTTACTCGCGCCTGCTCAAGGAGCGCGTGATTTTCCTGGTCGGGGAAGTGAACGACCAGACGGCCAACCTGGTGGTTGCCCAGCTGCTGTTCCTCGAAAGCGAAAATCCCGACAAGGATATTTCCTTCTACATCAACTCCCCCGGCGGCAGCGTGTCGGCGGGCATGGCGATCTTCGACACCATGAACTTCATCAAGCCGGACGTCTCGACGCTGTGCACGGGCATGGCTGCCAGCATGGGCGCCTTCCTGCTGGCTGCCGGCGCCAAGGGCAAGCGCTATGCGCTGCCCAATGCCCAGGTCATGATCCACCAGCCGCTGGGCGGTGCGCGTGGCCAGGCCACCGAGATCGAGATCCACGCCCGCGAGATCCTCAAGACGCGCGAGCGCCTGAACAAGATCCTGGCCGAGCGCACAGGCCAGCCCCTGGAGAAGATCCGGCACGATACCGAGCGCGACTATTTCCTGTCGGCAGAGGAGGCCAAGGACTACGGTCTGGTTGACCAGGTCATCAGCAAGCGTGCCTGAGCAGGGCCGGCCGCCAGGCCGGCTCTGTCCTGGCCGTGAATACGCTCTATGACCCTGATGCGGTCAATGGCGGCGTTTGCCCTTGAAGGGAAACGCCGCTTTGTCTTTGGTTATCATCTTTTTTCGTTTTTTTGCAACGAGGCACTGCCCCCATGGCCGATAAAAAAGGCTCTTCCACCGAAAAGAATCTGTATTGCACCTTCTGTGGCAAAAGCCAGCATGAGGTCAAGAAGCTGATTGCAGGTCCATCCGTTTTCATCTGCGACGAATGCATTGACTTGTGCAATGAGATCATTCGCGACGAACAGCCGGCCGCAGATGCCAAGGAAGGCCGCAGCGATCTGCCCACGCCTGCCGAAATCAAGACCAATCTCGATAACTACGTGATCGGCCAGGAGCAGGCCAAGCGCACGCTGGCCGTGGCGGTCTACAACCACTACAAGCGCCTGCGCTACAAGGACAAGGCTGGCAAGGACGAAGTGGAGCTGGCAAAGAGCAATATCCTGCTGATCGGCCCCACGGGCTCGGGCAAGACGCTGCTGGCCCAGACGCTGGCACGCCAGCTCAACGTGCCCTTTGTGATGGCCGATGCGACCACGCTGACCGAAGCCGGCTATGTGGGCGAGGACGTCGAGAACATCATCCAGAAGCTGCTGCAAAGCTGCGAGTACGACGTGGAGCGCGCGCAGCGCGGCATCGTCTACATCGACGAGATCGACAAGATTTCGCGCAAGTCCGACAACCCCAGCATCACGCGCGACGTCTCGGGCGAAGGCGTGCAGCAGGCCCTGCTCAAGCTCATCGAAGGCACCATGGCCAGCGTGCCGCCCCAGGGCGGACGCAAGCACCCGAACCAGGACTTCCTGCAGATCGACACGACCAACATCCTGTTCATCTGCGGTGGTGCATTCGCGGGCCTGGAAAAGGTGATCGAGAACCGTACCGAGGCCTCGGGCATCGGTTTCGGCGCTGCGGTCAAAAGCAAGAAGCAGCGTTCGATCTCGGAAGTGTTCCAGGAAATCGAGCCCGAAGACCTGATCAAGTTCGGCATCATTCCCGAGCTGGTGGGCCGCATGCCCGTGGTGACGGCGCTTGCCGAACTGGGCGAGGACGCGCTGGTGCAGATCCTGACCGAACCCAAGAATGCGCTGGTCAAGCAGTACAGCAAGCTGCTGGCCATGGAAGGCGTGGAGCTGGAAATCCGCCCCGCGGCCCTCAAGGCGATTGCCCGCAAGGCGCTGGCGCGCAAGACCGGCGCTCGCGGCCTGCGCTCCATCCTGGAGCAATCCCTGATTGGTACCATGTTCGAGCTGCCCAATGCGGAGAACGTGGAAAAAGTCGTGGTGGAGGAAGCCACCATCGAGGACGGCAAGGCCCCGCTGCTGGTTTACCGGGAAGCTGCAAAAAAAGCCTGATGGAGCACAGGCAATGTGGCGCCGGACGCAAGAGGCGGCCGGCATCGTGCCTTACGGGCCTTCCAAGGCCCATATCCCTGAGGCGGGAAAAACAATTTCTGTCTCAGGGTTGAAATACACCGGTAGGCGGACCATCTTCCGCAAAGAAACCGAGGATACCTATGTCTGGACAAACCCCTTTGCCTTCCACACCGCTAGACCTGCCACTGCTGCCGCTGCGCGATGTGGTGGTGTTCCCGCACATGGTGATTCCGCTGTTCGTGGGTCGCGCCAAGAGCATCAAGGCTTTGGAGCTGGCCATGGAAGGGGATCGCCGCATCATGCTGGTGGCGCAGAAGACCGCTTCCAAGGATGAGCCGGCCGCCGAAGACATGTTCGATGTGGGGTGCGTCTCCACCATCCTGCAGATGCTCAAGCTGCCCGACGGCACCGTGAAGGTGCTGGTGGAAGGCCAGCAGCGTGCCCTGGTCAAGAACGTGAACGACGAGGAGTCGCACTTCACCTCGTCCGTGGTGCCTGTGGAGCCTGACGAAGAGGCCAGCAAGCCCAGCGAGATCGAAGCCCTGCGCCGCGCCGTGACGCAGCAGTTCGACCAGTACGTCAAGCTCAACAAGAAGATTCCGCAGGAAATCCTGACCTCGATCGCCAGCATCGACGATGCCGGACGACTGGCGGACACGATTGCCGCGCACCTGCCGCTCAAGCTCGAGAACAAGCAGGCCGTGCTCGACTTGGTGGACATCAAGGAGCGCCTCGAGAACCTGTTCGAGCAGCTCGACCGCGAGGTGGATATCCTCAACGTCGACAAGCGCATCCGCGGCCGCGTCAAGCGCCAGATGGAAAAGAATCAGCGCGACTTCTATCTGAACGAGCAGGTCAAGGCCATCCAGAAGGAACTGGGCGAAGGCGAGGACGGGGCCGACATCGAGGAGATCGAAAAGAAGATCAAGTCGGCCCGCATGCCGGCCGAGGCGCGCAAGAAGGCCGAAGCCGAGCTCAAGAAGCTCAAGCTGATGTCGCCCATGTCGGCCGAGGCCACGGTGGTGCGCAACTACATCGACGTGCTCACCGGCCTGCCCTGGAGCAAGAAGACCAAGATCAAGCACGACTTGGCCAATGCCGAGGCTGTGCTCAACGAGGACCACTTCGGTCTGGAAAAGGTCAAGGACCGCATTCTCGAATATCTTGCCGTGCAGCAGCGCGTGGACAAGGTCAAGGCGCCGATCCTGTGCCTGGTCGGTCCTCCGGGCGTGGGCAAGACCTCGCTGGGCCAGTCCATCGCCAAGGCCACCGGTCGCAAGTACGTGCGCATGGCGCTGGGCGGCATGCGCGACGAGGCCGAGATCCGCGGCCACCGCCGCACCTATATCGGTGCCATGCCGGGCAAGGTGCTGCAGAGCCTGGAGAAGGTCGGCACCCGCAACCCGCTGTTCCTGCTCGACGAGATCGACAAGCTGGGCATGGATTTTCGCGGCGACCCGTCCAGTGCATTGCTGGAGGTGCTGGATCCCGAGCAGAACCATACCTTCGGCGACCACTACGTCGAGGTGGACTTCGACCTGTCCGACGTGATGTTCGTGGCCACGTCGAACTCGATGAATATTCCTTCGGCCCTGCTGGACCGCATGGAAGTGATCCGCCTCTCGGGCTACACCGAAGACGAGAAGGCCAATATCGCGATGCGCTATCTGCTGCCCAAGCAGATCACCAATAACGGCGTGCGCGACGGCGAGCTGGAAGTCACCGAGTCGGCCATCCGCGACATCGTGCGCTACTACACGCGCGAAGCCGGCGTGCGTTCTCTGGAGCGCGAACTCTCCAAGATCTGCCGCAAGGTGGTCAAGGGTCTGCAGCTGGGCAAGCTCCAGCCCAAGGTCGTGGTTTCCGCCGAGAACCTCAACGAATACCTGGGGGTGCGCAAGTACAACTATGGCCATGCCGAACGCAACAACCAGGTCGGTCAGGTCGTGGGCCTGGCCTGGACCGAGGTGGGTGGCGATCTGCTGACCATCGAAGCCGCCACCATGCCCGGCAAGGGTGTGATCACGCGCACCGGTTCGCTGGGCGACGTGATGAAGGAGTCGGTGGAGGCCGCCCGTACCGTGGTGCGCAGCCGTGCGCGTCTGCTGGGCATCAAGGACGAGGCCTTCGAGAAGAAGGACATCCACGTGCACGTGCCCGATGGCGCGACGCCCAAGGACGGCCCGAGCGCCGGTGCCGCCATGACGACGGCCTTCGTTTCCGCTCTGACGGGCATTCCCGTGCGAGCCGATGTGGCCATGACGGGCGAGATCACCCTGCGTGGCGAAGTGACGGCCATCGGCGGCCTCAAGGAAAAGCTGCTGGCGGCCCTGCGTGGCGGCATCAAGACCGTGCTGATCCCCGAGGAAAACGTCAAGGACCTGCAGGAGATTCCGGACAACGTGAAGAGCGGCCTGGAGATCGTGCCCGTCAAGTGGATCGATCAGGTACTCAAGGTGGCGCTGGAGCATGTGCCAGAGCCCCTGGCCGAGGAACCGGTAGCAGCCGTTGCGGCCACCGATGCCAAGCCGTCCGAAACTGCGGTCAAGCATTGAGTTTGAAAAAATTGTGGCGTTTTTCCTGAACCCTTCAAGAACTGCGCTACAATTCATTCCATCGCAGCAAACAACGTTGTACAATGTTGGGCTTCGGTAGATAAGCGGGAATAGCTCAGTTGGTAGAGCGCAACCTTGCCAAGGTTGAGGTCGACGGTTCGAGACCGTTTTCCCGCTCCAGATTTTCAGAATCTGCCGCAAGGCGGATTCGATTCAGGTGGCGGTGGTCGCTTGAAAATGCGGGAATAGCTCAGTTGGTAGAGCGCAACCTTGCCAAGGTTGAGGTCGACGGTTCGAGACCGTTTTCCCGCTCCAGGTTTTAGTGATCTTGGCGCGATAGCAAAGCGGTTATGCCCCGGATTGCAAATCCGGTTAGACCAGTTCGACTCTGGTTCGCGCCTCCAGATTTTTTGCGGGAATAGCTCAGTTGGTAGAGCGCAACCTTGCCAAGGTTGAGGTCGACGGTTCGAGACCGTTTTCCCGCTCCAAGTTATGATCTACAGACTTCCACTGACGTCTGTAAGTCGTTGAAAAGAGGGGCTTCGGCCCCTTTTTTCATTCCAGCGAGTGCCACGGAAATCCACCTACAGCCAGCGTTTTTGAGGCGCCAATTGAGGCACAAGAATGCGGGTGGGTCGGCTACCGGATAGTTGCTGGGGCTGAGCGGGGACCAAGACGAGCATAGGGCCTAAGTCATAACTTAGGAGCCTCGAAATGGCACTCTCTGATCTGACCGTCCGGCAGGCAAAGACCACCGGCAAGCGCTACACCATCTCCGACAACGACTGCTTGGGTCTGTTGGTCTCTGCCGCAGGCGGCAAGTCGTGGCTATTCCGCTACTACTGGCTGGGCAAGCAGAAGCGCATGTCCTTGGGCGGGTATCCCGCCCTCAGCCTGCGCGAGGCCCGCGTCGAGCGGGACAAGGCCCAGGCCCTACTCGCCAGGGGGATCGATCCCCAGGTCGAGCGCGACCGGAGGCGTCACGCGGCCAAACTGGCAGGTGAGCATACCTTCAAGAACGTCTTCGATGCCTGGGTAGAGCATCGCCGCAAAGAACTCAAGGAAGGGCGCCAAAGTACGATGTCGCAGATCCTGCGCATCTTCAACAAGGACGTGCTGCCCACCTTGGGAAAGATGTCGATCTACGACATTCGCCGACCTCAACTTCTGGGCGTCCTGGCGGCGATCGAGAAGCGCAAGGCGTTCACGACCGCCGAGAAGGTTCGTACCTGGTTCAACCAGTTGTTCCGCTATGCCCTGGTCATCGCCGAGGGGCTGGAGGTCAACCCGGCCGCCGACCTGGACGTGGTTGCCGAGCCCAAGCCCCCGGTGACCCACAACCCCTACCTGCACCTACCCGAGCTGCCCGAGTTCCTTCAGAAGCTCCGGCTTTACAACCCCCGGGGCTGGCAGACCCAGCTTGGCGTCCGGCTGCTGTTCCTGACTGGGGTGCGCACGGGCGAGCTGCGGCTGGCCGAGCCTGAGCAATTCGATCTCGACCGCGGCTTGTGGATCATCCCGCCGCAGGTCGTTAAGCAGCTCCAGGACGAAATGCGCAAGGCCGGCAAGCGGCCGCAGGACGTGCCACCTTATATCGTGCCTCTGTCGCTGCAGGCCATCGAGATCGTGCGTTATCTCCTGGGTGTGATGCGGCCGGCGCAGAAATACCTGCTGTCGCATCGGAGCGAACTCAAGAAGCGCATCAGCGAGAACACCCTCAACAAGGCCGTGCAGCTCATGGGGTATGAAGGACGCCTGACCGGCCACGGTATCCGCGGCACCATCTCGACAGCACTCAACGAGATCGGGTACCCGAAGATTTGGGTGGACGCGCAGCTTTCGCACTCAGATCCGAACAAGGTGAGTTCGGCCTACAACCACGCCAAGTACGTGGAGCCGCGCCGCCGGATGATGCAGGACTGGGCTGATCGCCTCGATTTGCTCGAACAGGGCGAATTGGAAGCCGCGAGCGCGCACCTGACCATCCGTATCGATGGGGTGCCGGCGATGGCAGAAGTGGAGGAAGCGGTGGGCGCGGTTCCCTCGGTGGCCGAGCCCGCTATCCCTGGTGTGCCGCCAGTAGTGGCCACACCGATCGTCGTGACCCCGAACAACGGTGGAGGCACGTTCCGACGACTGTCGCAGGTGCCGCCACCCCCTATGCATGCCCCGGAGCCGGAAGTGTCCGCCATCCAGCGCGAGCGCGCGGAAATGCTGGCCATCTACGAGTCGCCGAACAATCTGCCGGTCCCGCTGTTCGGCAAGCTGGCCGGGAAGTCCAAGGACCAGATCAACCGCGAGTTGAAAGCGGGCAAGCTACTGTCCATCAGCCTGGGCAACCGGGGGCAGCGGGTTCCCGATTGGCAGTTGCTGCCGCTCAAGCACAGGCTGGCCCAGGCGCTCATGAACCAGTGCCCGCACGCGGATTCGTGGGACCTGTACCGCATGCTGACCCAGCCGAACCCCGACCTGGGTGATCGCGCGGCCATTGATGCGGTCACGCCGAGCAACGTGCCCGCGATCATCCGGGTCATCATGGGCGACTACCAGCAGCATGCGGACATGCCCGAGGCCGTTGCACCGCGCCCCGTCCCCGAGGATGTGCGTCAGAGCATTCGTCGGCTGGTGGATAGCGCAGTGGTGCTTGAGGGAGTCTAGGCCTCGCGCTTCAACCTATGGCCGGGGCGAGATGACCCCGGTCAGCGAGGCACCCGTTGCGCAGTGTCTGTCTTGGCAACTTCCAGTGCTCTACGCTCGAACCGCTCGAAAACGGAGTCTGTCTGAGCGTGGGGGCGCTGCAGGTATGTCACGATCTCATAGGGGCCATCGGCAAGCGGTCGCATGGCGATCCCCCATTCATGACTGTGCTCGATGCGCGACCGGGCTGAGACCCCGACACCGTAGCCGGCCGCAACCCATAGCGCCACCATCTCGAATGAGGTCACCCGCTGGACGTTCTGCTGGTCCAGCGGCATGAGGGAGGCCAGCTTCTCATCCAGCAGAGGGCAATCCTCGGCTTGCCAGCGATAGATGGGGTAGTCCTGGAGGTCGGCGATGGTGATCTTTGCTTGGTCAAGCAAGTGGAACCGCGTTGGCATGGCAACGACCATGTTCTCGATCCACAACGGTTGGGTCTTGAGGGCCGGGTCGCTGGAGCCATGAAGCGACATCCCTGCGTCGTAGCGGCCGTCACGAAGTCCCTCAAGCAGAACGTCACCTGCAACCTCAAAAAACGTGAGGGCGACGTCTGGCTCTTCCGCGCGCTGTCGCGCGAGAAGCGCAGAAAGGTGTGGTGACGGTACGCCCGGTGCTACTGCAAGCCTAATACAAGGGGGCGGGCTGGTGGCGTCGCGCATATGGGCCCCCAAAAGGAAAGTTGATCAAGAAAACGAATCGACATGATACCAATGAGTTAAATATAACGTGGTTAAATTATGGTGACTGCCCGACGCTTCTGCCAATGCAGAAGCGTAGTGTTCAACGAGGCCGTCCCCCAGGCACAACCAGATATGAAGCCGAGCCAGCCCTGGCTTTCGGCAAGGCTGTGCGCGCGTTTCGTATGGATCAAGGTATTGCTCAGGAGGAACTGGCTGCGTTGGCCGGCATTGAGCGTTCGCACATGGGCAAGATCGAGCGTGGAGAACACTTGCCATCATTGGCCATGATTCTGAAAGTGGCTACGGCACTCAAAATGAGCGGCACCGAGCTAATGGCCGCAACGGAAAGCAACCTTCATGCTGGCACTAAAGCGTAAGCCGATGCTGAGCCTGGGATGATTTCTATCCGTCTGCCTGAGCGCGTAGGCGGGTAATGAAACGCTCCAGCACAGGGCACAAGATGTCACCGTGGGGCCGAAGCAGGTAGGTGGTAATCACGGCCGAGTCCACAGCCAGAGGACGAGCGACTACATCTGCACGTCGGCTGACTGCAAGCCTAGCTGCCGTGGTGAAGCCGAGCCCGTATCCAGCGCCGACCAAGGTAAGCATCATGTCCAGCGAGGATGCGTGCTCGATGACGTTCGGTTCTCGCTCCAATGGCCGCAGCAGTCGTGTCAGTTCGCGGCAATAGCCTTCGCACACCTGCGGATCACACAGCACGAGCGGGTAAGAGGCAAGTTCGGGAAGTGGCACCGCCTTGTGCGCGAGCAACGGATGGCGTGCGGGCACCGCCAGTAGCAGCGGGTCATGCCATATCGGCTCTACAGAAATATCTTCACCGACCTCTGCAGTGTGGGCAAACCCGATTGTGAAGTCACCTGATCGCAGCCCGCGCAACTGCTCTGCCAAAGGGACTTCTGCCAGTCGAATCTCAATCTCGGGTTCCTCCTCGCGACAGTGAGCCAGAAATACAGATAGGCGCTGGTCAACAGTGCCATCCGATACGGCGATGCGTAAACTGCCATGCAATCCTGCCGCGATAGCCTTGACGTTCTCTCGTGCCTGCTCCAGAGTGGAAAACACTCTTCGCACGTCCTGAAGGAAAGCCGCCCCGGCTGCGGTGAGGCGCGTTCCTCTCCGATCCCTGTCGAAAAGGACTGCCCCCAACTCATCCTCAAGTTCCTTGATAGTTCGGGACAGTGGTGGCTGTTCGATGTGCAGGCGCTGGGCCGCCCTGGTGAAGTGGAGTTCCTCCGCCAAGGCCAGAAAGCAGCGAAGATGGCGTAATTCCATTAGCCGTTCTTCCTCCCGAAATACAGTAGGTTCCTGTAGTGGTTCTGCTGCTTCGATGCCCTTGCCATAGATTCTCCAAATATCAGAGTTTCAAGAAGAGCCGAAACGCTGGGTTGCTGCTTCCATCCAAGACGGAATCCACGCACGCGGCCGTCTGCGATCGCGTGCGCGAAGCATTAGGCGTACACGGGGAAGCGGCGGCACAGCGTCACGACCTTGTCGCGCACCTGCTGCGTGACCTCGTCGCCTGTGCCGTTTTCCAGCCCGTCGAGCACATCGCATAGCCACCCGGCAAGCTCCTCACACTCAGGAACACCGAAACCGCGAGTAGTCACTGCGGGAGTGCCGATGCGCACGCCCGAGGTCACGAAAGGCGAGCGCGGGTCGTTGGGAACCGAGTTCTTGTTTGCCGTCATGTAGGCATTGCTCAGGGCCGCATCCGCATCCTTGCCGGTGTAGGGCTTGTCGGACAGGTCGATCAACATCAGGTGGTTGTCGGTGCCGCCCGACACGATCTTGTAGCCGCGCTGCTGGAGCACCGCAGCCATGGCTCGGGCGTTGGTCACGACCTGCTTCTGGTAGGTTTTGAACGCAGGAGACAACGCTTCCTTGAACGCCACCGCCTTCGCGGCGATGACGTGCATCAGCGGGCCGCCCTGGATGCCAGGGAACACGGCGGAGTTGAGCTTCTTGTAGAAGTCCTCGCTCTGTCCTTTGGCCAGGATGAGGCCGCCGCGCGGCCCGCGCAGCGTCTTGTGGGTGGTGCTGGTCACCACATGGGCATGGGGCAGCGGATTCGGGTACTCGCCTGCGGCCACCAGGCCGGCCACATGCGCCATGTCCACCCAGAAGATCGCGCCAACTTTGTCGGCGATGGCACGCATGCGTGCCCAGTCCTTGTGCCGCGAATACGCCGAGAAGCCACCGATCAGCATCTTGGGCCGGGTCTCCAGCGCGATGCGCTCCATTTCGTCGTAGTCGATGAGGCCCGTTTCGGGGTCCAGACCATAGGGCACGATCTTGTAGTGCCGGCCGGAGAAATTGGAAGGATTCCCGTGGGTCAGGTGTCCGCCCTGAGCCAGGTTCATCCCCATCACGGTATCGCCCGGGTTGGTCAGCGACAGGTACACCGCAGCGTTGGCCTGCGCACCGGCGTGAGGCTGTACGTTGGCATAGTCGCAGTCGAATAGTTGCTTTGCCCGCTCGATCGCCAGCCTTTCGGCGACGTCCACATTCTCGCAACCACTGTAGTAGCGCTTGTCGGGATAGCCTTCGGCGTATTTGTTGGTGAACACCGAATCCTGAATCGCCATCACCAACGGGCTGGCGTAGTTCTCCGAGGCGATCAGCTCGACGTGGTCTTCCTGGCGTCGTTCTTCGTTCTGGACGGCTTGATCCAGTTCAGGATCGAATTGGGCGAGAGTCAGGGATGAGTCATACATGGCAATACTCCTATGGTTTGGCGTTCTTGGCTTTAGGGCTGGACGTCTGCTCGGGAACGTCCAGTTCCAGTTGTCTGCGGACAGAGCGGATCAGGTCGCTGGCGGCCGCCAAGGCATCCGCCGCCGGCTTGCCTTCCAGGCTTTCGATCAGCCAGGAGCCGATCACGACGGCATCGGCGACCTGGGCGATCTGGCGTGCGGTGTGGGCATCACGGATACCGAAGCCGACACCGACAGGAATCCGCACGTGCTGGCGAATCCGCGCCAGCGTTGCCTTGACCTGGTCGATGTCCAGGGTCTTGGCTCCCGTGACACCCTTGATGGACACGCAATACACATAGCCGCTCGCACGTTCGGCGACTTGCCGAATGCGCCGCTCGGTCGAGGTTTGTGCCAACAGGAAAATCAAGTCGATGCCGTGCTGGCGCAGTTGTGCGCTAAGGTCGCCCGCCACTTCCGGCGGGTAATCCACCACAAGCACGCCATCGACACCTGCGGCAGCGGCATCTGCGGCGAAGGCGCCTGGTTGGCGGATCTGGTCGTAGCGTTCGATGGGATTGGCGTATCCCATCAGGACCACAGGCGTGGTGGTATCGGACTGGCGGAACTGCCGCACCTGTTCAAGCACCTGCGGCATCCCGACGCCCTGTTGCAAGGCGCGTTCGGAGGCTGCCTGGATCGTTGGGCCATCCGCAGACGGGTCGGAGAACGGCACGCCCAGTTCGATGACGTCGGCGCCGGCCTCGACCAGCACGTGCATCAACGCGGGGGTGATGTCCGCATAGGGATAGCCGGCCGTGGCATAGGGAATGAGGGCCTTGCGTCCCTCCCGCTGCAGACGCTTGAAGGTGGCCTGGAGCCTGCTCATCGTTTGTCTCTCCCGGTTTGGGCCATCACCGTGTCCATGTCCTTGTCACCGCGTCCTGACAGGTTCACCAGGATGACCTGCTCCTTCGGCAGCGTTGCCGCGAGCTTGACTGCGTGGGCAACGGCGTGGCTGGCCTCCAGCGCGGGAATGATTCCCTCCACACGGCTCAGCAGGTGGAAGGCATGCAGGGCTTCATCGTCGGTGGCACCGACGTATTCGACGCGGCCGATCTCATGGAGCCAGGCATGTTCCGGCCCGACACCGGGGTAGTCGAGGCCGGCGCTGATGCTGTGGGTGTGTTGCACCTGTCCGTGATCGTCCTGCAGAACGAGGGACCGGCTGCCGTGCAGCACGCCTGCGCTGCCGCGCTGGATCGACGCGGCGTGCTGGCCGGTCTCCAAACCGAGGCCCGCCGCTTCGACACCGACCAGGCGCACGGCCTCGTGCTCGATGTAGGGGTGAAAAATGCCGATGGCGTTGCTGCCGCCGCCGACGCAGGCGACCACCACGTCAGGGTGTTCCTTCGCCATGCCAAGGCGCTTGAACAGCGCCGGCATCTGCAACAGGCACTCCTTGCCGATCACCGTCTGGAAATCCCGCACCATCGTCGGGTACGGGTGCATGCCAGCCACCGAGCCAATCAGGTAGAAGGTGTCATCGACGTTGGTGACCCAATCGCGGATCGCGTCGTTCATGGCGTCCTTCAGAGTGCGGCTGCCACTCTCGACCGGCACCACGGTCGCGCCCAGCAGCTCCATGCGCTGGACGTTGGGGCTTTGCCGGCGGATATCCTCACTGCCCATGTAGATCACGCATTCCAGGCCATAGCGCGCGCAGATCGTTGCAGTGGCAACACCGTGCTGGCCCGCACCTGTCTCGGCGATGATGCGTCGCTTGCCCATGCGCTGGGCGAGCATGGCTTGCCCGATGACGTTGTTGATCTTGTGCGCGCCGGTGTGGTTGAGGTCTTCCCGTTTGAGAAAGATGCGCGCACCGCCCGTTTGCTCACTGAGACGCCGGGCGAAGTACACCGGAGAGGGACGGCCAACGTAGTCAGCCAGTTCCTCCTGAAACCCGACGACAAAATGAGGGTCATCGCGGTAGAACAGATAGGCCTGCTGCAGTTCTTCCACCGCTTGAGCCAGCGTCTCGCTGATGAAGCTCCCCCCGTAGCGGCCGAAGAATCCGTCGGCGTCCGGTTGGTTGTAGATCGACTCAGTTTTCATGATGTCGCCTCCATGTGTCCGGTCATCGCAGCCGTGCCCGCACACGTGGTCGCTTCTGGCGACAGGAGAGCCGCAACGCGCGCGACGATGTCGTCAATCTGCGCTTCGTCGCAGATCAGGGCAGGCAGCAGCCGGATGGTGGAGTTCCGGGTCACCGTGATAAGCAGGCGCTGCTCGTTCAAGGCACGGCCGACCAGCTCTTTGCAGTCCCGGTTCAGTTCGATTCCCACCATCAGGCCCAGGCCCCGGATCGTGACAACCTCGGGGTGGCCGGCCAGCGCGTCACGCAGACCGGAAAGCAAGCGATCTCCCAGGGTCGCGGCCCGCTTGGGCAAGTCGTCCCGCGCCATGATGTCGAGTACAGTGCAACCCACGCGGCAGGCCAGCGGATTGCCGCCGAAGGTCGTGCCGTGCTGGCCGGGCGACAGCAGGTCGGCCACTTCTCCGCGTGCCAGGCAGGCGCCGATGGGAAAGCCATTGCCCAGTGCTTTGGCCACCGTCATGACGTCGGGGACAATGCCGGTGTGCTGGTGCGCGAACCACGCGCCGGTGCGGCCCATGCCGCACTGGATTTCATCGAGCATGAGTAGCCACCCCTGCTGATCGCACAGCGTGCGCAAGGCCCGCAGGTACGCCGCGTCGGCAACGCGAATGCCGCCTTCGCCCTGCACGGGTTCGATCAGTACCGCCACGATGTCGGACGACTGCTCGGCCATCCGGCGCACCGCGTCGATATCGTTGAAGGGCACGCGCAGAAACCCGGGCAGCAACGGCTCGAAGCCCTGCTGTTTGGCTGGGTTGTCGGTCGCGGTGAGCGTGGCGATGGTGCGGCCATGGAAGGCGTTCTCCATCACCAGGATCTGCGGCTGGGCCACTTGCTTGTGGTGGCCGTACAGCCGTGCCAGCTTCAACGCAGCTTCGTTCGCTTCCGCACCGGAATTGCAGAAGAAACCCTTCTCCATCCCCGTCAGTGCGCACAGACGCTCGCCCAGTTGCTCCTGCCAGTCAATGCGAAACACGTTGGAGGTGTGCAGCAGCGTGCCCGCCTGCTCGGCGATGACCTGGGCGATTTCCGTGTTCGCATGCCCGAGGCTGGTCACGGCGACGCCGGCAATGGCATCCAGGTATTCGACGCCCTGCTGGTCCCAGAGGCGCGCGCCGCTCCCCCGCGTGAAGGAGACGGGTTGGCGGGCATAGGCCCGCATCAAGTAGGAGGGGTTGGTCATGATCGTTCCTTGGGCTCGGCGAAAGCGCACGTCAGGTGCCCGAAGTCCGCCGTGATGTCGTGGATGAAGATTTCCTCTGGCTCCGGCTCGAAAGACCATCGCGGGAGCACAAGCTCCTTGGCTTGTGCCAGCTCGGTAATACGCAAGGCGCGAACGACATGCTCACAGGCCATTGCAGCGGCGGCTTCCAACGCCACTCCGTTTAGCCAGTGCCCGCTCAAGCAGGCGCTGAACAGGTCGCCCGTACCGGCCAGTGCAACAGCGACACGCGGATGCCTGATCAAATGCACTTGCCGTTCGGTCACCACGACGATCCACATCTCATCCGGCGTCCAGGCATCTGGAACTGCGCTGGTCACGGCGACCCATTCGGTACGCCCGGTAAGCAAAGACCTTGCTGCGGACACCACGCCCTTGAGGTCGTCCGCAGGCATGCCCGTCAGGCAGGCCAGTTCAAAAGCGTTGGGCGTCAAACCGTTTGCCAGTGCGGTGAACCCGCCTCTGTAAACGTCAGCGATCCCGTCGGCGCTGTAGATCCCATGCTCCTGATCGCCGATCACCGGGTCGATGACAACGCGCAGGTGGGGCCGATTCGCGAGCAAGGTCTCGATCCAGGCACGCAGCGCTACCGCCTGGCCGGCGTTTCCGAGATACCCCACTTGGACGGCACGCAGCGCATTCAACGCACCACGCGCGCTCAAGTCCTGCAAGTAGCCGTCGAACCACTCGACAGGGAGTGCGCCGCCGTGGATCGAGGGATAGCTCGGGATGTTGCTCAGTACCACGGTCGGCACGGCAGCCACGGTCAGGCCAAGGGCTTCCAGCGTGGGCACGGCAGCATTGTTTCCAACGCGCCCATAGACCACCTGCGATTGCACTGAAACAACGTCGATCTTGAGCGGCTGTCTGTCCTCGGAAAATGACGCTGCCCTCATGGCCGGCCTCGTTGGGGATCTGGTTCAACCGCATCAAGCCAACGAGAGAGCACCGCGGAAGCCGCTGCCGGCAACTGGGCCTGCAGCGCATGGGCTCGGGCGCGAAGTCCGAGCACGTCGATCCCCGATTGCGCGAGTTCACAGCTATGGCCGACCAGCCAGCGTTCGATCCGCCGCGCATCGGCTTCCAGATGGAACTGAAGCCCGAGGACATGATGCCCAAGGGCAAATGCCTGGTTGGAGCAGACGTCCGTAGCCGCCAGGCGCACTGCACCCGTCGGGATGTCGAACTGGTCGCCGTGCCAGTGCAGCACAGGTACATCGCCGAGCGCTCCCAGCGGGGAGTCCTGTCCTTCCGCTGTCAGGTTCAAGGGGGCATAGCCGATTTCCTTGATGCCCATTGGGGCGACATGAGCGCCCAGTGCGCGGGCGATCAACTGCGCCCCCAGGCAAATACCCAACAGCGCTTTCCGGCTCTCCAGCCGCTTGTGTAACAAGTTCAACTCGTCGGCGATGAACGGGTAAAGCGCCTCATCGAAGGCACCGATCGGGCCGCCGAGCACGACCAGCAAATCCGGGGTCACGACATCGAGCGTGCGCAGGTCATCGACCGCGGCATCCACATAGCGGATGGCGTAGCCCCGGGCTTCAAGCAAGGGCTCCAGCGTACCCAGGTCCTCGAAGCAGACGTGGCGAATGGCGATGGCGGTCTTCATGACGGCGGTTCCTCAGCGGTTGAACCCGCAGGCCAGTAGTGGCTGTCAGGGGTACTGCGGGCACCAAAAATGGCCTGGCCGACGCGCACGACGGTGGCGCCTTCCTCGATGGCGATCTCGAAGTCACCGGACATGCCCATGGACAGTTCTTCCAGCCCAATGCCCGCTGGTGCGCATTCGCGCAACTGATCGCGCAGGTTTCGCAGCAGGACGAAGCACTGCCGCACCCGCTCGGCTTCGCTGGAGAACAACGCCAGCGTCATCAAGCCCCGCACACGCAAGGCTGTGAATGCCGGCAGTTCTTTGACGAACGACAACACCTCTTGCGGCTGCAACCCGTACTTGCTGGCCTCGCCGGAGGTATTGACCTGAACGAAGACGTCCAGCGAACGCCCTTCGGCCTGCAGGCGGCGGTCCAACGCTTCAGCGACACGCAGGCTGTCGAGCGCCTGGAACTCCGTCGCAAAGGCGGCTACCAGTTTGGCCTTGTTGGTCTGCAGGTGGCCGATGACCGACCACTGAAGATCCGCCAGGTCTGCCATGGCAGTCCACTTGCGGTGGGCTTCCTGCACCTTGTTCTCGCCGAGCTGGCGGCAACCGGCGGCGTAGGCCAAGCGGATGTGCGCCTCATCAAAGGTCTTGCTGACAGGCAGCAGACGCACATTCGCCGGGTCGCGGCCGGCGCGGCGGGAGGCTGCGTCGATGCGTTCGCGCACCTTCACCAGATTCCGGCGGAAGTCCTCGACTGTGGTTGCCTGCGGGTACAGGCCGTGCTGGTCGTGACTGGTCTGCGTGACAGCCGAGGCTTGCATCAGTTGGCCGCTCCTTTGCTCGCTGCCGGTACAGCAGTGGGGGCCGCCTCGATCTGCGGCTTGGGACGCGACCACCGACCATTGAGCACGGCGTAGGCCACCAGGCCGATCAGCAGACCCCAGAAGGCACCGCCAATGCCCAGCATCTTGATGTTGGCCGCAGCGGCCAGGAAGGTGATCAGCGAGGCTTCCCGGGTCTTGGCATCGGCCATGGCGCTGGCCAGGCTGCCGCCGATGGTGCCCAGCAGTGCGAGGCCCGCCAGTGTGGTGATGAACGTCGCCGGGAACGCCATGAAGACGGCAGCCAGCGTCACGCCGAACACGCCGACGAGGATGTAGAACACGCCCGCTGCGATACCGGCGATCCAGCGTTTGGACGGATCTTCATGTGCCTCGCGCCCCGTGCAGATGGCCGCCGTGATCGCCGCGACGTTGAAGGCGTGCGAGCCGAACGGCGCCATCAGGAGCGAGCCCAGCCCGGTGATCGTCACGATGGGGTTGGCACTGGTCTTGAACCCATCATTGCGCAGCACCAGCATGCCGGGCATGTATTGGCCGGTCAGGGTGATGAGAAATAGCGGCAACGCCACGCTCAGCAAGGCGTTGAGCGAGAACGATGGCATGGTGAAAACCGGGGCCGCGAACTTCAGCGCCAGGCCGGACAGATCGACACGGTCCTGGATCAGCAGGAAAGCCAGTCCCAGCACCAAGATGCCAACCACCGCATAACGTGCCGTGAACCGTTTCAACACGACGTAGGCGACGATCAGCAGGCCTGCCAGTAGCGGATCGACGCTCATGCCGCCGAAGGCACCAATTCCGAACTGCAGCAGGATGCCCGCCAGCAGCCCGGCGGCCACACCGGGCGGAATCAGCCGGATGACCTTCTCGAAGTAGCCCGACAGGCCGAGCAGAACGAAAGCCGCAGCGGAAATCAGGTACGCACCGACCGCCTCCGCATAGGGCGTGGTGGCCAGTGCCGTGACCAGGAACGCCGCCGCCGGTGTGGACCAGGCCGTGATGATCGGCTCGCGGGCGATCCAGCTCAGCATGATCCCCGTCACCCCAACACCGATCGAAATCGACCACACCCACGAGGCCGTCAGCTCCGGGCTGAGGCCAGCCACTTTGGCGGCCTGGAACACCAGAATGAAGGTGCCGCCGTAATTGACGATGACCGAAATCAGGCCGGCGACGACAGGGTGGGTGAGATCGCTCAGCCGTATGGATGAAGGTGGGGGTGCGGATGACATGGTTTTTTCATAACTCCTGCGGACTCGGTTCCAAGAACCTTTATTGGGAGTTATGTTTTAACCTGAAAATGGCCTGTTGCGCCCCTCCACTTTTTTCGTGTCGTACATACCAATTGGCAATTGCCCAGGATCAACCCAGGCTTGTCCACCACGTGCGCGCTGAGCGGTCAGGAGTGTTTGGCCGCAGCGCGAATCACGTTTGTGGCGGGATACCGACACATTACGGCGTTGCTGTGTTGGTCACCTCAAACGCGACTGCGGGTAGATTGCAGCGATTGGCATGCCTCGGAGTGCCGCAGAAAAAATGGAAAACGACCTGCGCGTGAATAGGCTCCGCTGTACCAGTTACCACTGGAATCTGTAGCAGCTAGTCAAGTGAGTTCGCGCAGTGCCAAAAGCGCACCCGCACTGAACAGCAGCCAGATCAGCAAGCGTCTGAACTGCTGGTCAGAAAGCCTGCGAAAAACGGCAATGCCAATCTGAGACGAAACAATCGTGGCGGGTAACGCAATAGCCATCAGGATCAATGTCTCTCGCGTGTAATACCCCTGCCAGGCAAAAATCCCGACCGCGATCCCGAGGATCGCCACGTTGTAAGGACGCAGTACCGCGCTCGTCTCCCCTTTGGTCCAGGGTTGCATGGCGCACCACATGGTCGGTAACGCGCCCGAAAGCGAAGCCGCTCCCCCAAGGAAGCCACCGCAGAAGCCAACCAGAGCGTCTGTCTTGGGCATGGGTCGCTCCAGATGAGGCAGTGATCGGCGAAATGCGAAGAAAGCCCCATAGAGCAGCATGAAACCGGCGATCACCAATTTCAGCAGTGGCGCGCTGATGAATTCCAGAGTTGCGGCGCCGAGCGGTATGCCAATCAGAGCGGGCAACAGAAAGCGCGGGAGGCGCCGGGTGCCGCTTCCCAACTCGCCTCGGATAAGCCAGAGGCTTTGAACACCACTGACCACGGACATGGCTGCCACGATGGAGACGGCCTGCCAAGGCGGCATGACCTGCAGCCATATGCCGAGGGACAGCAAGGCAGTGCCGAACCCGGCGAGGCCATTGACGAAGCCGCCAGCAGCCGCGCCAGCCAGTAGGGAAAGAACGAGTTCGAGCGACATCTCAGGGCGCCATCACTGAAGAAAACCGGAGGAAGCGCGCGCCCAAAGTGGGCCGCGAAGTAGTAAATGGCATGACCTGTCGATGTCTCCCAAGCCTTGTTGATACCCAATTTTCGCCTTAAAATGGTAGGAGCAATCATACCAATTTCGCGGTGAGATACCTACCAATTGTTCAAGCACGCCCAACTCGAATCTGTCAAAGCCTGGATAGGTGACCCGGCTCATGGCGCCCTGTCGCTGCACGCCCGCATTCAGCGTGCGATCCGGCAATTGATCCTGGACGGCGCGCTGGAAGTCGGTCGGCCCTTGCCCGCCTCGCGGGCGCTTGCACAGTCACTGGGCGTTTCGCGGGACACGGTCGAAGCCGCGTACAGCCAATTGCATGCGGAGGGGTTCATCGACCGGCGAGTGGGTAGCGGCAGCTTCGTGTCGGAACGGGCACAGGTGCCTCCGAGGCGAGGCACGAGCCAGCGGGCGAAGCTGCACCGTGAATCACCACGTCTCAGCCAGCGTGGGGCCGCAATCTTCCAGAACGGCGGTGTACGCGAGGCCCTGACACCGCGCCCCTTCGCGCCGGGGGTGCCGGAGACGCGCAGTTTCCCGTTGCAAACGTGGGAGCGGCTGCAGCGTCAGGTGTTGAAGGAACATGGAACGCTGGCCCTGACACACAGCCATCCGCAGGGTGTGGAGGCACTGCGACGGGCCATCGCGGATTACGTCAACCTCGAACGCGGAGCCCGTGCCACACCTGATCGCATATTGGTGTTGACCAGTTCGCAACAGGCGCTGTCGCTGTGCGCCACTGTGCTGCTCGATGCAGGGGACCGGGTCTTTATCGAAGATCCCGCCTACCACGGCGCTCGTCGTGCATTCGATGCAGCGGGCCTCGAATCCGTGCCAGTGCCGTTGGATGCCCAGGGGATTCGGATCGAGTCATTGCAGAACGCCGCGCAACCGGCAAAAGCGATTTTTTTGACCCCATCGCACCAGTTCCCGACTGGAGCCACGCTTGCGCTTGACCGACGGCTTGCGATCATCGAGTGGGCACACAGGAACCAAGCCTGGATCATCGAGGACGACTACGACAGCGAGTTCCACTACGCCGGCAAGCCGACCGCATGCGTGCAAGGTCTCGATGCGCACGACCGGACCATTTACATCGGCACATTCACCAAATCCATGTTTCCGGGCCTGCGCATCGGCTACATGGTGCTGCCATCGCAGCTCGTCGCTCCCATGACAGTGGCCCGCACGCTGCAGGACGGCCATAGCGCCTCCATCCCGCAGTTGACGCTGGCGCGGTTCATGGAGGGCGGACACTTCGGTTCGCACGTTCGGACCATGCGCAGCGTCTATGCCGAACGACGCGACGCTCTGGAACTGCTTGTCCGCAAGCATTTGGCCGACTTCGTGGAGCCGAGAGTGCCCAATGGCGGCATGCAGATGCCATGCGTCTTCGTGCGCGACATCCCGGAACGGGAGGCCATTGATACCGCACGTCGCGCCGGCATCGACTTGCTGGGACTGACACCCCTGCATGCGTCGAGCAAGCACAAGGCCGGTTTTCTCATGGGGTTTGCCGCCTACGCCCCGAAGGAGCTGGAAATCGCGGTCAAAAAGCTCGCCAATGTACTTCGCGCACTGGATCGGTGACCGACAAGGACGTCCAATATGACTTCATCATCCAACGGGCTGCTGGCCCAGGTCTCTACCGCCCACCTGGTCAGTCACCTGCACATCATGGCGGTGCCCGCCATGTTGCCGTTGCTGCCGGCCGCGATGCAGGTCAGCTTCGTCGAGCTGGGTATTGCAATCGGCGTGTTCAATGTCGTGTCAGCCTTGGTGCAAGCCCCACTCGGGTTTCTCGTCGATCGCGTTGGGGCGCGACGGATGCTGTTGGCCGCGCTGGCGCTCGGTTCACTGAGTTTCGCACTGCTTGCCATCTTCCCAACCTATCTTTGCCTGCTCGTAGCGATGGGACTGGCCGGGCTGGCCAACGGCGTTTACCACCCTGCCGATTACTCATTGCTGTCGCGGGGCATCGTTCCCGAAAGAATGGGGCGGGCCTTCTCCGTTCACACCTTCGCGGGATTTCTAGGTGCGGCCCTCGCGCCACCGCTGATGGTGGGCGCTGCGCTGGCTTGGGAGCCGCGTTGGTCGTTTGCCATCGCCGCCGGGGCTGGGCTGATCGGGCTGTTCGTTGTGGGACTCGGCACGCCAGAACCGGCAAAGGCGGCAAGCCCGGCGACCACAGAAAAGGCCAAGGTGAGAGCCAGGCCGTTGACCACTCCGCTGGGAACCCTGGCTGTCCTGACGCTGCTGTTCGCCATGCTCAGCCTCAGCACCGGCGCCATCGAAAAATTCTCTGTCTCCGCGCTGGTCCAGGGGTTCAACGTCACGCTACCGGCTGCCAACATGGCGTTGACCGTCTTCATGTTCGCCAGCGCCTTCGGTGTGCTGGCAGGCGGCGTGCTTGCAGACCGAACGGACAAGCACGGCTACCTGGCTGCGGGTGCATTCGCGTTGGCGGCGGTCTTCGTTGTGATCGTCATCGGCCTACCGTTGCCACCGCTGCTGCTGGCCCTGGCGCTGGGGGCGATCGGCTTCCTGACCGGAATCGTGGCACCGTCGCGTGACATGCTGGTGCGTGCCGCTTCGCCGGCCGGCGCAGAGGGCAAGACGTTCGGCATCGTCTCCACCGGATTCAATGTCGGGGGTGTCATCGGGCCGGTTCTGTTCGGTTTCCTGCTCGACCGCGGGTTAGCCAGCGGCGTGCTCTGGGCTTCCGTCTGCTTCATGGTCATCACCACGGTGATCGTGCTCGTCCAGGAGCGGCACAGTGCCGCTAAACCCGCACTGGCTGTCCACTAGCAGCCACCCAAGAAAATCAAAGGAGATATTCATGAGCCATCCGAGCATTTCCCAAAAACGCGCGGCATTCCGCGCACTGCATCAATCCGGCTGCTTCGTGCTGCCAAACCCGTGGGATGCCGGCAGCGCCAGTGCGCTGGCCAGTCTCGGCTTCAAGGCACTGGCGACCACCAGTTCGGGCTACGCCTGGTCTCGTGCGCGGGCGGACGGACAGCTTTGCCGTGATGAAACCCTGGCGCACATGCGCTACATGGTCGAGGCCTCCGACCTGCCGATCAATGCCGATTTCGAGAGCGGGTTTGCCGACACGCCCGAGGGCGTGGCCGAGAGCGTGCGCATGGCGGTCGAAACCGGCGTGGCAGGCATCTCCATCGAAGATTCGACAGGCGACGCGCAAGCACCGCTGCGCAGCCTGGCTGAATCGGTCGAGCGGATGCGCGCGGCACGCGCTGCGATTGACGCCACGGGCGGCGAGGCCTTGCTGATCGGGCGCGCGGAGAACTTCTTCGTGGGCCGCCCCGATCTCGACGATGCCATCCTGCGGCTGAAGGCATATGCGGATGCCGGAGCGGATTGTCTGTACGCGCCCGGCATCAAGACACGCGAACAGATCAGCGCGGTGGTCGCGGCGGTTGCACCCAAGCCGGTGAATGTGCTCATCGGCTGGGAAAGCGATCTGACTTTGCAGGAGCTTGCCGACCTCGGCGTTCGGCGCGTCAGCGTCGGTGGCGCGTTGGCCCGCGCGGCTTGGGGCGGCTTCCTGAATGCGGCCCGCCTGATCGCCGAGCAAGGCCGGTTTGACGGTTTCGCCGGAGCCCCCTCCGGCGCGGAGCTTAACGCGCTACTTGGCAAGCAGGCGCCTTGATATGCCGCCAGGAGCGGGACGCCTCAGACGATTCAGCGCGAAGCAGGACAACGCTCCCGGCCTGCGTCGTGGCTGAGAGACCTTTTGAGTGCTGGTGGCAGGCCAGCTAATACGGAAAAAATTTGTGAGGCCAATATGGACGCAGACCTCGACGCGATGACGCGGGAACAGCTCATCGACGAAGTGAAAAAGTTACGCGCCGGCATTCGTACCCACCGCGACACGTCTGGCCATGATCTGTGCTGGTATCACCCGCACCTGTGGGCCTTGCTTCCAGAAAAGGCCGAACACGTTCCCGTAGTGCCCGACTGGCCACAGTTCATGCGCGGTTGCGTGCAGTACCGCGCATCGCTGGATGTTCAATGTCCTCAAGCTCCCCGCGTTCAACAGGAACTTGAGCAATGAATCGTTGGGTGCATCCATGACTGGAAGCCAGGGGTGTCAATCATTTATATCTCGGCTGTCTTTCGGCGCTTCGTCACGCTGACTCATTCCGTAGTCCCGAATCACTGTCGCGACTCGCAGACGGTAGTCGGCGAAGACCTCTTTTCGGCCAGCCGCTTGAGCTTTCCGATGTTGTCCAAGGTTACGCCATTGTTGAACGGCCTGTTCATCGCGCCAAAACGAAAGCGATAGATACTTTCCCTTGGACGTCACGCTTTCAAAGCGTTCGACCGAAATGAACCCTTCAATTTGCTCAAGATCACCCTTCAACGACGTTGCAATGTCGAAGTATTTTTCGGCACCACCATGAGAGGGGAAAACCTCAAAAATTACCGCTATCACTGTCACCTTCCATCATGATTTATATCGTGCTTGATCTAGTCCCGGTTGATGAGCCATAGCGCCAAGCAGATCAAGAGTCCGCCAGCAGCCTGTGTCCATGAAACCGAAGAATCCAAGATGAAATAGGCAAGAACGACCGTGAACAGTGGGGCCAGGAAAAGGAATCCACTAGCTCTTGCCGCTCCACCTTTGCTCAAGGCAACAAACCACAGCCCGAAAGATCCTGTCGATGCAGGGATTGCAAGCCACAGGAACCAACCCCACTGGACCGCTGTCACTGAGTCCGGCCAACGCAAACCATTGCCATACGCAAGGATCAGGATGGCCAGCGCACCTATCATCATTTGCCAAAAACTCAACGCCCACGAGTTGAACGGCAGAGCAGCACGTTTATTGACGAGCGTTGCGATTGCCCAGCATAGAGCCGAAGCAAGGCCGATGATCTCGCCGGTCACGCTTGTTTCGTGAGAAAAAGCGGCTGGACTGATGCCGAGCGCAAGCGCGACGCCCGCGAAACCGAGAAGCAGCCCCGCGAGTCTCGCGCTGCGAAGTGGCTCACCATGGAATACCCGTCCGAACAGCACTACCCAGATCGGGTTGGTAAAAAGCAGGATCGCGGCGGTAGAGGCAGAGACATGTTGCATTGCCCAAAACAGCAACCCCATGACGGCTGCCGTTTGAAGCAGCCCGATCAGGATCACCAAAGAGGCGTCGCGCAATCCGGCTTGGGGAGGGAATAACGCGGCAACGAGCTGTCTGGAATGCAGAAAAACCAGTGGAAGCGTTGCAAGGGCTGCGACGAAGAAGCGCCAGCCAACCAGGATCATGGGCGAAAAACCCTGCTGAAGCAGAATTTTCCCCGCAATGAAACTGGACCCCATCAAAAAAGTGGAGACGACAATTGAAATGTAGAAACCATCTATTGAAGACGCTGGCGATGGCTGAATCCGCGACATCGGCTCAGAATTGCAGGCGATAGCGAACGAAACGATCTGCGGCGACAAATTCGTCATACAGCTTGCGTGCCGGGTTGTCGTCCCGGGTATGCCAGTAAAGCCTTGCCCACCCGTTTTTCTTGGCCAAGGACACCAGGTCTTCAATCAGCTTCCGCCCGATGCCTTTCCCCCGACACTCGGGGTCCACGAACAAATCTTCCAGATAGCAGCCTGGTGCGGCGGTCCAGGTACTGTCGTGCAAGATGCTGGTGCTGAAACCGATCACCCGGCCATCGTGCTCGGCTATTCGGCAGAACGTCGATGATTTGGGGTCAAGAATGCTCTGCCAAGTCCGGGCGGTGATGGCGGGTGGCACGCTGGTTTCATAGAACGTGTTGTAGCCAGCCCAAAGCCGGAGCCAATCGTCTTGGTCAACCGGCAAGGCATCGCGAATTACGGTTTTATCGCTCATTGTGGATCTCCTAGATTGGCTAAATTACGGTGTCGTTACTGCAGATGACCGGGCCTCTTTTGCGGTATTGAAACGACCACAGCGGCAACCGTCAGCAAAGCGGTACAAAGAAATATCGGCCCGGAGTAGCTGCCGGATGTGTCGCGCAGCAGGCCGATCAGCCCAGGCCCGAAGGCGTAGGTCACTTGGCCGATGGCGGTCGATAGCCCGACGATCAGCGCAAAAGCTCTCGCGTCGAATTCCTTCTGAACGATGAGTGCCGGAAGCGTAATCACGTTGCCCACTGAAAGCCCGAACAGCGCGCAGGCGGACAGAAGCACGAGCCGGTCGTCGAACAGGCCGATCAGCAGCAAGGCCACAGCCTGCGACGCCATGGACAGCGCACTGGCCCGCCTCATGTTCAGGCGGTCGATGACAAAGCCCAGGCCCACCCGACCAACGACGGCCGTGACGGACACGATGGAGATGGCAAGGCCGGCCGAAGCCCTGCCTATCGTCGGCTCCAGAATGGCGACAAGGTGGACAAGAAAGCCGACCTGCGCGAACAACGCCAAGGCAAAGGGACCGGACAGCGACCAGAACGCCGGGCTATGCAGTGCCCGCATCCGCGTCCACGGCATGCCCGAATCACTGTCGCTGGTCGCATGTGAAACGCTTGCATTCGTCCGCGGCGAAGACTTGGGTGATGACGGCCGGCTGCCCCATGCAAGAATCATCGGGACAAGAACGACGAGCATGATGGCCGAGCCTGCCAGCGAAGCGACTTCCAACCCGACGTGTCCGATGGCGGCCAGAAGGATAGGCGCCCAGGCTATGCCGCCAAAGCTCGCCCCATTGAGCGCCAGGCTGATCGCGAGACCGCGCTTCGTGTCGAACCAGAGGGCGATCAAGGTGGTGATCGCAACGACATTCATGGCCGACCAGCCCATTGCCATCAGCAAGTAGGCTGGATAAATCTGCCACGCCGCCCGTGCCTGCCCGATGAGCACTACGGCGAGCGCAAGGCAACTCACGCCGCCAAGCAAGAAGCGTCGCGGTCCCCATCGGTTAATGGCCTCGCCAGTGAAAAGTACCAGTAGGGCACCAGCAAGATAGGACATCGTGCTCGCCGTCGAGACGGTGAAAGACGACCAGCCATGCAGGCGTTGCAGCTCAGCGAGATAGATGCTTTGGCCGTAGAAGGCGAATCCCCAGGAGAATACGGCCACTGTGAAGCACAAAACAACGATCCGCCATCCCCGATAGCTTGGGGAGGTTTCATCAATTCCAGTTGTCATGTTGAAGCGTTCTCGGCGACCAGGCATCGGCAGACAAGGGCCGCCAAAGCTGGGCGCATCTCGCCGGGGTGGAGCACGCGCTCTGAGTCCAGATGCGTTCTATTGGTACCAAAGATGCGAGGTGACCGTATAGCCTCCTTGCGAAATCCGGCAATCGCCCGACCGAGTTGGTCAAAACGCAGTCGCTTCAATTTTGCGACTGCTCCTTTCGGATCTCGGCCAGCGTCCTGATCTGCTTCCCTTCGCTGTCAAAGTTGGCGGATGCGAGCCAAGCGAGAAACGCCGCTTTGAGCGATGCCCATTCCTTGTCGATGATGGAGAACCACGCGGTATCGCGCGAGCGCCCCTTGTAAATCACCGCTTGGCGGAAGATGCCCTCGAAGCTGAAACCGAGCCGGTCCGCCGCCTTCCGGGACGGCGCGTTCAGGCTGTCGCATTTCCACTCATAACGCCGGTACTTGAGTTCATCGAACACGTACTGCATGAGCAGGAACTGGGCCTCGGTAGAGGCGGGCTTCTGTTTCATCAGCGGAGAGAATGCGACATTGCCCACCTCGATGGCGCCATTGCCAGGATCGACCCGCATCAGGGATAGCGTACCGACAGCTTTTCCCAGCCTGGTGTCGATGACGGCATAGTGCTTGGGGTCGGTGCTGCGCGCTGCGGTTTCAGCGTAGCTGCGGTACTCGTCCATGCTATTGAAGGGGCCAGCGAACATGTAGGTCCAGTCGCGCCCGTCAGGGGCGGAACTGTATGCCGCGTACAGATCGCCGGCGTGGCGCTCCGCATTCAGCGGCTCAAGGCGGCAAAAAGTCCCCTCCAGCGTCACATCGCCGGGCAACGGACGCGCCGACCAGTTCGCCAGGGTTTCTCCGATCGGTTGTCCATATTGATTGCAATTCTGGCTCATGCTGTTCCTTACCCTTCCAGTTTTTGAGATGGTTTTGACTGGGTTACCCGGATGGTGGTTGCCCCACAGGGAAGCCCGCTTTCAGCGATTGGCGGCAACGCCATACATCTCCATCAGATACCGCAGCCATTGGCGCCTGCGAGACTCTCGCGTTCCTTCGGAGTTGTCGTGGCGACGGTCACCAATCACTCCAGCGCCCGGCTGTTGTGCGATTTGATGAGAGGTCGAATCCGTTTCGCTACCTGTCCTGGGGGGCAATATCTTTGATGCTCTGAACATGGCTCGCGATCTCCTCAGTAGTGAACTTACAGTGCTTGCGCGCTGTACCGGCAGGATGATTGGCAAGCCCCAAATTCAGCTCCGGCCGCCAGGATCGGCGCGGTCGGATTGGCCTGGGGGCGAACCCACCTCCGCAGGTGGGACACACGTTGTTCAATACCCCGGTCGCGCAGTCAGCGCAGAACGTGCATTCGTAGCTGCAAATGCGCGCATCAAGGCTGTCGGCAGGCAAATCCTTGTCGCACAGTTCGCAGTTGGGTCTGATTTCAAGCATGCTTTGTCTCCTGTTTCATCCGGGCAGCGCTCCTATCCTTGGCAAGTAACTGCGCCAATGTCAGGCGGAGGGGTTATTGACGGACTCCAATCGCCAGACGGTTGAACGCACTCATCAGTGCGACGGCGAAACACAGGTCGGAAATCTCTACATCGCTGAAGTGTGCTTTCAGGGGCGCGAAATCTTCATCGGGAGCGTGGGTGTCCGCGACATTCACCAGGGACTCGGCCCAGGCAAGCGCGGCCCGCTCGCGCTCGCTGAAGTGTGAACTGACCCGCCAGCCTGCCAAGCTATCGAGCTTGACCTGTGGCGTGCCACCCGCACGAAGCGCCGTCGTGTGCATTTCCAGGCAGTACGCGCAGCCGTTGATCTGGGACACCCGCAGGTACACCAGCTCGACCAGTTCCTTGCCTAGATTGCTCTTTTCGAGCGCCTGGCTGGTGGCAATGAGACCGCGGTAGGCATCGGGCGAGAGAGTTCTGTAAGGCAGGCGTAATTCGCTCATCTTCGATTTCCTTGTCATAAGTCAGGGATTTTAGGAAAATTACGTCCTACCCAATAGGTGCAAGAATTGGAAAAATGACTGGGACATCGAACTTGGATTTGCGACAGCTCAAGCCGAGTCGGCAGTCGGACGCGCCGATCTATTTGCAGTTGTATCGGCGCTTTCGAGAAGCGATCGCCGCTGGCAAGCTGCGGCCGGGAGACCGTGTGCCATCGGTGCGCAGCCTCGCCAGCGAACTCAGTCTCGCGCGAGGCACCGTAGAACTGGCGTATCAGATGTTGACCGGCGAGGGTTATTTCCTGGCTCGTGGCCCCGCCGGTACGGTCGTTTCCCCGCGCCTCGACACCCTGGGCGAGCCAAAGCGAGCGGCTCCGTCCAAGCCTCATGTGCAGCCGCCAGTGCGCCGGCAGACAGCGTCCGACGAGCCTCAACCCTTCCAGTTCGGCCTGCCTGCTCTGGATGCGTTCCCTCGCAAGACATGGACCCGTCTCGCTGGCCGCAGCTTGCGTGTTCTCGACGCGGCAGCCATGAACTATCCAGACCCCGCCGGCTATGAACCGCTGCGGCACGCCATCGCCACCTACCTAGGCATATCACGTGGCATCGTCTGCTCCCACGAGCAGGTCTTCATCACGGCTGGCTACCGAGGAGCACTGGAACTGGTGTGCCGCACTGTGCTGAAAAGCGGCGACGAGGGCTGGTACGAAGATCCGGGCTACGTCTATGCCCGGGATTTTCTGCTGCGCATCGGGATGCGTCTGGTCCCGATTCCAGTGGATGAAGAAGGGCTGAGCGTAAGTACCGCGCAGCGACGCGCCGCCCAAGCGCGATTTGCCGTGGTCACGCCCACCCACCAGTGCCCCATGGGCGTTGCTCTGTCCTTGCCTCGGCGACTGGAGCTGCTGAAATGGGCGCGGCGGCGGCAGGCGTGGATTATCGAGGACGACTACGACAGTGAGTTTCGCTACCACGGCCGACCATTGCCCGCCCTGAAAAGCCTGGATCGGGACGAACGTGTGCTCTACAGCAGCACCTTCAGCAAAGTGTTGTTTCCAGGCCTGCGTCTGGGTTATCTGGTTGTCCCCGAGTCGCACATCAGGCGGTTTCGAGAGTCAGCGAATCATCTGCCCGGCCCAGGTTCGATCTTGCCGCAGGCAACGGTGGCCGAATTCATGGAGCAAGGCCATTTTGCCCGTCACCTGCGCAAAATGCGTTCGCTCTATGCGGAGCGACGGGGCTACCTGGTTGATGCGCTGACGCAGGTGTTCGGAGCGGATCTCAGTATTGCAATGCAGGCAGGCGGAACCCACGTGCTCGCGATGCTGAGCGGGCAACGTAGCGACCGCGACTTTGCTGCCGCGGCGCAGGCCCACGGTTTGGCGGTTCAGGCATTGAGCCACTGGCGTATCCGAAAGTCCGCCAAGGGAGGGGTTTTGATGGGGTTTGCCAACATTACCGGGCCGGATAACGCGATGGCGCTTGCGCGGCGCCTGCTAGAGACGACCAAGATCACGTGAGACCTCTACCGATACGCCGCGCCGCCTGGTGGTGCGACCCCTTGTTTCAGTTGCCTAACCATCCTTGAGGCTGAGGTAGGGGTTATCGGGTGGGGCTTCCTCGAAAACGTGCGTCGAATCGGCCAGCAGGTATCCATGCAGCCGCCTGGATTTGCGTGGACCAACAACCTCGCAGGTCCAGATATTCAGTCCATTGTTCTGCTTGCAGTGTAACTCTAATTTCTCGAAGCGTTTCTGCACCCACTGCCAGTCTTGCTGCCCCTCGCTCTTGGAGAGTATGGCTATTTGCGGATGCTCTTGAGCATATCGTTGGAACACACCTGGACTGACCAGGTAGGCTGTGCTGCACACGGTGTGTACGAGCGCCTTCGCGTCGTTGATGATGAGCCGCCGTGAGGCGACGCCCTGCTTCAGCCATGCCATGAAATGCTGCCCGGACGGTTTTGTTGCCGACGAAGCTGGTGCAGGTGACGGACGAGACGTTGCGGCTGTCGCGGCTACGGGGTTGTTGAGAACCTGTCCTGGGGTTTCCTCCGCGTGCTGGTCGGCCGAAGCGCCACCCAGGCCCACCATCGCCAGCATGTCCTCCATGACGTCAGGCTCGGGCTGGGCCGCAGGTGGCAACGCGGTGGCGGGGCCACCGCCTTCCAAAGGAGGGGGCTCTTGGCCTTCCTCGGCTGGCTGCGCCACGACCCCAGGCGGGGCGACTGTCGCACTGGCGTCAATATCGGCTGGTGTCGTGTCGATCGTCACTGTGCCGGCGAAAGGTGTTGGCCGCTCGGCAGAGTCCCAGATCAGTGCCGGCGCGAGGCGCAACAGGGTGAACGAGTGGGACCAGCCGGTCGCACTGGTCACGATCGCACGCCAGACCGCCTTGCCGTCGGACGTCGGCTGGAGCATCCCGTGATCCTGCAAGACGTTAAAGACGGCGGTGTTGTTCGCGGGAATGCCATCGATGCCCTGAGACAGCAGGTGCGCACGGAGCTTGTCCGAGACGGTTTTGCTCACCAGCCACAAGCTGTCCTCGGTGAGCCAGCCATCGGAAGCCTCGGGCTGGTTCAGTTTCAACTGTTCCCTGAGCAGGTAGCGCAACCCGTCCAGCAGCTTGCGCTGCAGCGCGTGTTTGGGTGCAGCCATGGCGCGGGTCGGATCGCCGCCCAGTTCCTGCGCCACTGAAGCCCGGTCTGCCTGCACGACAAGTTCTCCCAGCACACCGGCGTGCTCGTACTGCCCGGCCAGAACGTAGAGCAGCGGTGCCCACAGGGACGGGTAGTCACTGAGCCAGTCCAAGGCCTCACGGTCGAGCAGTTGGCGGTAGAGCAAACCTGTCGCGGCGCTGTGGAGCCGATATTCGCGATCGTCGCGGTAGCGGAATCGGTATGGCTGGCGCAGCGGGCCGTGCCACGGGTGCCAGGTGCTGCCGTCGGCCAGCTCGACGTGCAGATCGACTGCCACCTTTCCGATGTCATGGAGCAGCGCGGCGTAGGCGATGGCGGCGGTCCAGGCCTCGGACTGCGCCGCCTGGTCCTCAGGGCTGGCTCCAATGGGTAGTAGATGGGACTGCCGCAGTTTCAGGCTGTAGGCGACGATTTCCAGGCCGTGGTCCAGCATGCCGCCGGGGTAGGCGTGATGATGCGCTTCGGAGGCCGGAAAGGCCTGGACCAGTTCGGCATAGCGCTCCAGCGGTATGCGGTACAGAGTGGCGAATTGCCTGCGTGAGAGCGAGGTGCGCTGCCAAATGTGCTCCAGCAGCTTCTGCCGGCGCGGGGTAGCCAGCAGCGATGCGGCCGACTCGGGCTGCATCAACCCTTTCGGGAGGTCGGTAGCGGCTGGTGGTACCGGCGCGGCGGCGACCGGCGGCCGCTTTCGCTGGAACAGAGAGAGCATGTCACGGTGTCCTGATAGCGGGCCGGCCGGGAGGCCTTTTAGCCTTTTCGAGGTAGGGCCTTTCCCCTTGCCCCCATTCCCTTGCCGTTTTGGCCCTTTGGTCTTTAACCGTTTCGGTATAGCGGGGCGCGGGTTGCGACTCCAGCGTCAATGTGGAACTCCCACGAATGGATTGGACGGCGACCTGGCGCTGGCCTCGGCCCATACTGCGGAGACGCTGCTTCCGCCAGGTAGATTGCCTTTCAGGCGACAAAGTTGACAAACGCGACAAAGGAGACTAGAGTGGAGCCTGTCTCAAACCTACTTGGGAGATGACCATGCCCACTGCCATTGAATTCATTGCCGACCGTCTGCCGCGCGTCACGGTGGAGGATGTGCGCCGCTTTGCGGATACCGTCGAAATCCGGGATGCCACGGCGTTCGCGGCCGAGTTGCAGGCGTTCGTCCACGAGCGTGTGGAGGCGGTGAAATTGCCCGCCAACCTGGAAGGGGAGACGGTGGGGCAGGCCTTGGCACGCAAGGCGGCCGCGCTGCGCGCCGACACGCGCTGGGCACCGAACGAAACCGACGTCCAGCGAGGCCGTGCCGTGCTCCTGGAAACCTTCAACCAGCCGCACAACCTGCCGATCCCCGAGTTCGCCAAGCTGGCGGACAAGTCCCGCCAGCAGATCTACAAGGACATCGTTGCCCGTCGGCTGCTGGCGCTGAACGTGGGGCCGCGCGGTCAGAAGCTGCCCGACTGGCAACTCGACCCGGTGAAGCAGCAGTTGACCCAAGCCGTGCTTCAGGAGGTCGAGGGCATCGACCACTGGACGATCTACCGTGCGTTGTCCGAACCGCTCGAAGGCCTGGGTGATCGTTCGCCGGTGGATGCGGTGACGCATGGCACGATCGACGACGTGGCCGAGGCCGTGTTCAACGTGCTGGGCGTTCAGGTGCATTGAAGCGAGACCGCCATGAGCCACGAGCTGCCCTCGTTCCTGATCGATGCCGGCGAACTGCTCCAGCATGTGAGCCGCGTCATCTATCGGGGCAGCCCGCTGTTCTACGGCCGCAGCAGCACCAACCGCTATGACGACCCGGCCCGAGTCTATGGCGTGCTCTATTTGGGGCGCGACCTGCCCACGGCGCTGATGGAGTCAGTGTTTCACAAGCACCAGTGGCTTGAGGACACGCAACGCTCGATCGCGCTGGAAGAAGTCCAGAGTCGGATGGTGCGGGCCGTAGGAGTAATGGCAGACGTGCTCCTGGCCGACGTCACGGCACCGGGCGTCATGGCGGGCTACTTCGGCCTGAACCTGGAGCAGTTGGCCAGCCGGGACTACACGTACACGCAGCAGGTGTCCGCCCAGGTGCATGCGATGCTCGGCGATACCGGCCAGCCGCTGTTCGACGGGGTGCTCTATCCGTCGCGCAACAACTATCCCGCCAAGAGCATCGCGTTGTTCGAGCATGCGGGAGCGAAGGTCAGCGTCATCGAGGACATCGACCTGGTGGATCATGTGGACTGGCCGCGTTTCATTGCCGCTTACCGTGTCGGCGTGGAACCCGAGTCCCGCCCGGTGGAGCCGGATGACGAAGCGTTCTGAAACAGCAAGAGAACACCTTGAAGCCCGCAGCAGAGTGAAATGGACCAAACTGGAATAGGCATCCCTCATTAGCAGGAGACGACCATGAGCACCACGACCCGCACCAGCACTGCAAAACGCTTCGGCCGCGCCCTTGGCCGTGGGTGGCGCGTCTATGCGCGCGGCGAACGGCGGGCGTCGAATTGGTTGGCATCCAAGGGTGTGCCGGTGGCTGGTGCTGTTGCGCTGCTGTGGGCGGCCAAGCTGGTTGTGCTAGGACTGCTCTTCTACGCTGTCTTTTGGCTCGCGGTCGTGTTGCTGTGTGTCCTCGCGGCAGGATGGACTGCTGCTGCCAATACCCCTGATGATGACGAGTGGCCTTTCACCGATCTCACCGAGCTGCGCAAGACCCCGGGATACGACCCGAATCTGTACAACGACACATCGCACGAGTTGTACACCGACGATTGACCGCATCTGCGCTACTTCAGCTTACCTCCACTTAGCGCTCCAGCACCCTTGCCACCTGCTTGCCCGGCGCTCTTGCTGCCATCAGAGAGCCCTTGAATGGCATGCCCGGCCCGAATGCCGACCCAGGTGAGGCTCGCCAGCCAGAATCCCGGCAGTACGAGGAACATCGTACCCATGACGAAGTTCAGCAGCATGTCGCCGAACGCATTGTTCAAGCCCACCAGCGGATCGAAATTGCTGTGCGGCCGGTTCCATCCCCATCCCCACCCGTAGAGCGCATCGAGGATGGTGCTGTCGATCCAGCGGGCCAACTGAAACCAGAAATCGACGAAGAACAAGGCGAACTGCACGACGCTCACGGTGACGACCGTCTTCAGGTCATAGGTGCCCACGACCAATACCAGCGGGATGCAGATCACGAGCGCCATCTTGAGCAGCGCGAGCACCATGGGCAGCGCCTGGCGCACCACGTCCATGGCCGGGAATGCCGCGATTCCCCCGACGGCCATGCCCACGTCGCCGGCTGCGCGCGTGATGATGTTCGGCAACGTCTTGTCGATCTGGCCGCCATAGTCCGTATAGACCGACCCCTGGTTGAGCTTCTGTTGCTTGGGTGCAGCGATCGCGCGGATCACCGAGTCGTCCACCTCGGCGCGGCTCAGGAACCCGGCCCAGCCCGCCAGCCGCGTGAGCAGGCTCGGGTCCACCTGGCTCAGCAACCGTGTCCGCAGGCCGTTGCTGCCATCGGCCCACCACTGCCTGCAGGTTGGGTAACCACCGCCGCTGGGCACCTGCGCCAGCCCGGCGTCGCGCGCGCTGTCGTAGGGCCAGTCATCGCGCGGCGTGCTGGAGCGATAGCTGTCGTAGTAGCCGGCGGTGTCGGTGAAAAAGCGCGAGCCGATCCAGGTGACATCGTGCATCTGCGCGTCATCAAGGTCCGGGCGCTGCATGAACAGCTTGGCGCGGGCCGGCCCGTAGCAGTTGTGCGTGAAGTCCGCCACCTCCTGGGCCAGAACCGGATCGGCGATGCGAGTGGCGTCGATCTCCATGCGCATCTGCCGCAGATCGGTGCCGCAGGGGATCGCCGCGACGGAAGCGCCCGTGACCGCGCGCGAGAGCGGGTGCATGAAGGCCCACCACACCGGCACCTTCGCCGACTGGTTGTTGAGCGTGCTGAAGGACTGCGACCAGCCCGTGTCCGTGGGCTGCGGCACGCTGACCTGGCATTGCGCCGAGCGCGAACTGTCGTACTGAATTGTGTTCAGATCGACGTCAATGAAGGGGATGCCCGCGAACATCACCACCACGATAGCGACGAACACCCGGTTCTCGATGCGTGCGGCCGAAAGCACGCCCTTGTTGCCTTCGTCGGCACCCTCCGAGCGAGCCTTCAGCCATTCCTGCAAGATGATCGCCACGAAGGGAATGGCGAACACGCCACTGGACACCAGCACGGCCCAGATCCCGTTGTGGACGATCCACGAGACGAGCGTCAGGTAGTACTCCAGGTAGTCAGTCGTATAGAGCGTCATGGTCTGAATCTCCCTCAGCCGGCCTGCATCAACAGACTGGCTTCCAGCGCAACGATGGCGATGACACCCGCGATCTCGCTGCGCAGCAGGCGGCGGCGTGCCTGCGGGTCAGCCTCGCGCGTCAGCAGCCGGCGGCGCATCCAGACCCAGCCGTAGGCCGTCGCGCCGTACAGGCACAGCCGCCACATCAGGAAGTAGCCCGCGCTGGCCGCCAGCCACCGCTCCCAGCCGGCAACGCTACCCACGAGGTAGATGCCAACGATGTTGGCAACCACGGCCGCGGCGGTGATGACGGCCGTCCAGAGCAGCGCCTTTGCCGCGCGCCGGCTGAAAAGCCAGCGCGGGCGCAGCCAAGCCGCGTTCATGGCGTGCCTCCCGGGTTGCCCCGCTGCAAGCGATCGAGGCGGTCAGGCACCGGGTCACCCTCGTAGATACCGCGTGAGCCGGCCGCGCGCGTTCCGTGGCGCTGGATGATGGCCATGGGCGAGTTATTCGCCAGTTCGCGGCGCAGCTCCAATTCGGTCTTGAGGTTGCGGATCTCCTGATCGAGCGTGTCGCTCTCCTGGTTCACGGCCTCGACCGCCAACTGGTTGGCCGCCACATTGGGCTCCTTCTTGCCGGTCAGCAGGGTCCGCTGGAGCAGCAATGCCTTCTCCAGCACGGACGACAACGCGACCTCGGACGCGAGGCGCCGCGCCAGCAGGTCCTGGTCCGGCTCGTCGCGCAGCGCCTCAATGACGCCGCGCGTGATGGGCAGCGAGGTACTGCCGGCTGCACGCAGGTTCTCGAACGTCGTGTTGCGCGTCCCAGAAACCAACTCCTGCAAGGCCTCCAGCTTGGTCTCGTACTCCTCTTGGATCAGCGGCGTCAGCCCGACGCCTGGCACAGTCTCGGTCTTAGTGCAGGAATCGCACGTGCGCTGCACCTGTTCCCCGAGAACCCGCGTCGCCCATTCGGTCGCCTGCTGCGGCGACGTCCAGGTCTGGCAGGACAAGCTCGCGCAACTGGCGGGTGCGATGGAGGAGGTGTCGGTCACGCTGCGCCCGTTGACCAGGTTGTAGCCCGCGCGGGTGACGTCACCGACCACCCGGATGGCCGACTGGCCCGCGCCGCCGGCATTGCTGCCGCCCACCCAGGGCACGCCGTCGTTGCCGCGGCGGGTCTCGGCCTGTTCAATCGCCGATACGGCATCCGTGCTCGAAACCGCGTCGCGCAGCGCCATACCTTCCGCCATCTGGCTCCATCCGAGCTGGCCGCCTGCTGTGTCGGCCATCTTCTCCGCCATCGCGCGGCACGTCAGCTTCGAGCGGTCGAAGTCCAACCTGGCTTGCAGTACGCCGTTCGTGAGCAGGTTGTAGAGGCCCGGATCAGCCCTCTGGATGATCAGTGCCGGCAGGGACGCCACCGCGCTGGTGGCGCTCTGGATCACGTTACTCATGATCTGCTGAAAACCGTTCGTGATGCCATTGAGCTGGTTGCGCAGCGTGGTCTGGATACTCATATCTCCGCAGATGAGATTGCTGTTCCAGCCCACGCCGACACCGATCGAGCGCATGCCGGCGGCTCGTCCCATGGATACCGCGCTGCCGCCACCGATGGAGTACATGACCTCATCCCCGATGACGGGGCCGCTGGTCTGGAAGCCGGCTTGCCCCCACGCGAGGCCGCAGACCAGGGCGAGCGCGCCCGACAGCACCGTGGCGCGCAGCGGGCGGCATGCCTTGGTGGAGAGGTTCATCAGTTCAGGACGCTTCATCGTCGTACCCTCAGTAAAAATCGACGCTTCCGAGGAACACCTGGCCCCGGCGTTCGCAGCACGCATACGGCCGCCACAGCGCCCAGGCGTAGTCGCCTTGCTGAGCCTGGGTCAGGAAGCCGCTGCGCGGGAAGACCGTGCAGGACGAAGACAGAACGGGCGTGAGTTCCTGCCACTTGCCGGTCGAGGCATCGCCCTCCATCAGCGCGCCGGCAGGCCAGTAGCCGGGGCGCGAGTTCGCCAGCAGTGGCTGATAGACGTGGATCTGCCCGCGGCGCGTGACGACATCGCCGGCGCGTTGCGCGACCACGGCACCAGCTTTGTGGTCATCGGTCTGGTGCAGAAAGCCACCGCGCGGATAGACATTGCCCCAAAGGTTCAAGGTCGAGCGCGCACCGACCTCGCGCATGCCCGGGATCAATGCCTCCGGGAAAGCCATCTCGGGCACGTTGTAGCGCCAGGCCAGCGTATCCAAGGTACTGAGCAAGTACGGCATGAACGCCGTGCCCGCGCCCTCACAGAAGTAGCCCGAAGACGAGACGAATTGGTTGAACACCTCGACGCCAGGGTGGCCGATGACGTCCGCGTTCTTGAACTTCGCGAGATTGTTTTCGTGATCTTCATTGGTGGTGCCGTCTCCACCAGCCTGTGCCGAAGGGTTGGGCGTGCTCATGGCGCGCACTTCGATCCACGGGTTCTCGCCGGTGTTCGAGTAGGACGAAACCACCGCATCGGGGATGTAGTGCCTGACCTTGACGGACGTGCGCACCGTGCAGCCGGTCCAGGTGCAATAGAGCCAGTAGCAGATACCCACCACCCGGTATTCCAGGCAATCGGGCGAAGCCACTGAACCCACGATGGTTGCCGTGTTCAGGGCGTAGCTCCCCGTGGCACTGAGCAGCAGTACGGAGGCGACGGCAACCCGCATGCGGCGCAGAAGGTCGAATGGGCGGATCACGGTTCGGCCCTCCGGTGCTGTTCGATGCGCGCGATGGCGCGGGCCACGTCAGGCTCGCCATAGACCACGTAGCGCTGATCCACCACGACCGCCGGGATGGTGGTGATGCCCAGGCTCCATGCGTCGGCGACGCCCTGGTATGCGGTGGCGATGCGACGCTGGAGGTCAGCGCCCCCCTGGCTCAGCCGGCGCTTCACCACGGCGGTTGCCTGTTCGGGATCGGCGGGCAGCGCAGCAGAAAGCTCCGCTTCGATCCGGGGCGCCTCATCCAACTCGATCAGCCGCTCGCCACCCATGGTCTTGACCGGGTGGCGGCTGTCGGTGATGACTACCACATCGGCGGCGAAAGTGGTCGGGCTGAACACGGCCAGGGACGCCGGCAGCGCAACGGCCAGGCCAAGGGTTCGCCAGCCCGATGCAAACCTGGATAGAGATGTTGGCATGTCGAGCGCCCCCAAGAGTTGTCAAGGGCCATAGTCAAACGCCGAACGCCATGCGAGCCCAACAAACAATGCGCATCGCGGACTACCCGCATTACCTGCTTGTCTTGCGCCAAAGAAAAACGGAGGCCGAAGCCTCCGCGTGGATCAAGGAGCCGATACCATCGCTACAGAAGGCCGGATTCCGCGAACGAGTACGGTGTGCCCAAGCCGACGATGACGTGATCCAGCACCTTCACGTCGATCAGTGCCAGTGCAGCTTGCAGGTGCTGGGTCAGCGTGCGATCCGCGTTCGACGGTTCGGTGGCACCCGAGGGATGCTGGTGCGCGAGGACGACCGCGGCGGCGTTTAGTTCCAAGGCACGCTGCACGATCGGACGCGCATGTACCGTGGTCGAATGGACGGTGCCCTTGAACATCGGTTCGTAGGCCAGCACCTCGTGCATGCTGTTCATGAACACGACGGCGAATACCTCGTTGGGTTCAGCGACCAACTTCAGACGCAGGTAGTCGCGCACAGCCGCTGGCCGGGTCAGGTATGGCCCGGTTTTGAAGACGCGCTTCTCCAGCAGCACGATGGCTTGTTGAATGATCCAGTCTTCGTGATGGCTGGCGACAGTGGAAAGCGACTCCACGCAGGAGTCATTGATGACAAAAGACATGGCGAACCTCCAGACGGTGAGAACGGAGGACGCGCACCCTTGGGGAGGCGAACCTCCCCAAGGGATGAAAAAATAACAGCGATACAAGGTGCATCCATCACCGCGGCTGCGGTGGTCGTTCGCGGCCAGGATGCGAGGCGAACGGGTTGCGGTCAGCGCAGCAGGCTGCGCCGTAGCCTCAAGGACCGCTGACTACCTGGGCATGTCGCCGACGGCGTCGGCAGGCATCTCGTTTGTGGGTGTGGCGGCCGGTTCGTCAGCCGCCAACATGTCCATAGCCGACAGCAAGGCGTCACCCTCGATCGGCCCCTGCAGCAGAATTGCCTGGCCGGTCTGGCGATCCTGTACCAGCAGCGATGGCGTGGCGGTCACGCCGCTCTTTGTGGCTTCTTCGGCCTGGGCACGGATAACGGCATCGAGCCGCTCGCTTGCCATGCACTGCTCGATGGCTGTCGAACTGTCGGGGTAGCGCAGACCATCGGGCAAGCCCTGGCCGTCGCTGCGCGTATGGGCATAGACCCACTCGACGGCTTGCCAGAAGGCCGCATGTCCGCCAGCTTCGGCGGCACATTCCGTCAGGCGTGCCTCGGCCGATGCGGCCGGCTCGTGCGCGGCCAGTGGCTGGTGGTGCCATTGCAGGGCCACGTCCGGGTTGTCGCTCACCCAACGCTTGAGCCGCGGCAAGTACGCCCGGCAGAACGGACATTCGAGGTCGGCATAGAGTGTCAGCGTGAAGCGGCCCTCGGCGTTGCCCAACTGCCAAGGCGGCCCAGCCACCTGTACGGCGTCAACCGTCGTGGCAGGTGGTGGTGCGTGCTCGCTCGGTAACTTGGCTACGAGCCAGATCAGCAGCACGCTGGCAAGCCCGGCGGCAACGGCCCGAGGCCAGCGCCGCCCGCGGCGCAGGTGGCGGTAGGCCTCGACCTGCAACGGAATGGAAGGACGTTTTGGCTCCATGGCGGTCTCCGATTTTTACGATAGCTCCAGGGCTGGCGACTCGATGCCGCGCGCCTGATCGATCTTCTCGGCCACTTTGAAGGCCGCGTCGAGTTCGCTGATGCCGTGCTGCTGCATGAGCTGATAGCGCTCCGCCTTCTCTTCGGGTTCGGTCTGCGCCAACGCCAAGTAGAGGCTCGGAGGCACAGCCCGGAAAAGTACCTCCATCGATTTGGAGAGGATCACGCCCTCGGTGAACTTGCCCGCCTCTTTGCGCGCTGACAGCATCAATGCTTTCTGTGCGGGCGAGAGTTCGCGGAACCTGGCGATCTTCTCCACTTCGTCCGGTGGCATCGACAGGCACAACCACCATTCAATCATGTTGAGCATGGGCTCCGCGGCGCGCGGCAGGTCGTCGATATTTTGTGTCGCCAGCCAGTACCAGGCCCCTAGCTTGCGCCACATTTTTGTGATCTTGACCACGTAGGGAGCGAGCAGCGGGTTCTTCGTGATGATGTGGCCTTCGTCTGTGACGTTGATGATCGGCCGCCCCAGGTACTGGTCGCGCTCCGCGATGTTATTCACGGTGCTGATCAGGCTGATGTAGGCGATGGAGAGTTGGGCGTTGTAGCCCTCGCGCGCATAGGTCGCGAGATCCACCAGCGTGATGTCGGCCTCGGGCCACGGACTGCCGTCGCGGTCGAACATCTCGCCATCCGTGCCTTGGCAGAACATATCCATCGCGTCCGCCATCTCCAGCAGCCGCACGCGCCGCGTCTCGGGCAGCGTCGGGTCCTGGCCGCGCGCGCGCAGCGCGTTGCGCACGTCGCGCGTGAGCACCGTACGCGTTTCGGCCACACAGTGTTCGGCAGCGTCGAGGATGCACTGGCGGATCAACGAGCGATCGGCCCGCGTCATCCTGGCTTCCTCCTTATCTTCGCCGCCCGTGATCATCAGCCGCGCCGTGATCTCCAGCTCGCCCAGCACGTCGCGCTGTTCGTCCGCGTCCATGGCTTCCAACGGCTGATCCTCGTCCAGCGCATCGGCATCGAGTGTCTGGACGTCGCTGGGCGTTTCGATCAACCGGCGTGCGTCGGCGAACGGAGCCAAGGTCACGCCGGAGCCAGGCGCCAGCTTGACCCGGTTAACTGTCAGGCCCAGACGCTTGGCGAAGTCGCTGAACAGTCCGAACGAATTCCCTGCCTCCACGATGAAAAGTCGCGGTCGGTAGATCGCCGTGACCTGGTTCAGCAGATTGTTGAGCGTCGCCGATTTGCCGGAACCCGTCGGGCCGAACAGGAACAGATGGGCATTCATTTGCCGGTCCAACCTGTTGAGCGGATCGAAGGTGATCGGCCCGCCGCCACGGTTGAACATCGTGATGCCCGGATGGCCCGTACCCTGGCTGCGGCCCCAGGCCGGTGAGAGATTCGCCACGTGCTGGGCGAACATCAGTTGGGTAAACCAGTTCCGCCGATCCTGAGCAGGGTTGTAGCAACAAGGCAGCCAGCGCAGGTAGCTGTTGAGCGGCGCGACTTCATCGTCCTCGCGCACGGGCTGCAGCCCCGCGTTGAGCATCACGTTGGCGAGGTCCAGGCCGCGCCGGTCAAGCTCAGCATCGTCGTGTCCGCGCAGGTAGAAGGCCAGCGTGCCCCGGTAGAGCTTGTGCGCGCTGCCGATGAGCGAACGCGCCTCCTGCACATCCTTGAGCGCCTGCTCCGATGCCAGTGTTTCCCCGACGGCTTTCTTCGCCAGATGGTTCAGGTGCGATTCGAGGATATCCTGGGGCGTCGCCACCATGGTCAGACACATCGTCGTGTCCTCGGGCATCTGGTCGAACAGCGTGTTGATGGCGTCCCCCTTGCGGGTTTCGCCGGTCAGATGTCCGGTGCCGGGCGGCATGCGCAGCCGGTCGGTGACCAGCACGCGGTGCGGCATTCCATCGAAACGCCAGGTGCCATGCGCTACGTCGGAGCGTGGCTGGCCGAAGAACAGCCGTTGGCTGAAATCCCTCCCGCTCGCCAGCTCGATCTCGCCGGCGTCGTCCTCGTCGGGATAGCGCGCCAGTGCATAGAAGCGCTCCCGATCCTCGGCGCTTGGCCCGAGCATTGCGGGACGTGGGTTGAACCATCGCAGGAACCAGTCGTGGATATCCGCCCCTGACATGCGGCGGACCTGGATACCGGCATTCGCCAGCCCACCGCACAGGCGGTCGCAGACGATGTTCAGCATCTGCTCCGGCGTCTGGCCGCGGCGGTTTGTCTGTCCGGTGGACCGACGATAGACAACCATGCGCACGCGCCGCGTCTGGCCGCGCCAGCGCAGCCGTGTGACCACAGTGTCCTCGAACAAGCCCCCAGGCTTGGCCACCGAGCGCAGGTGATGGGCGAAGAAATGCAAGTAGAACTCGGTGAACGCCGAGCCGCGCGCACGCGGCTGCACATAGTCGCGCAGGGTCTGCATGTACTGGTCGAAGCTGGGTTCGTCCTGGGCATATAGCTGCAACACCCAGGGGTTCTCGTCCAACTCATCGAAGCTGTCCTGAAGCGCGTTTTCCAACGCATCGCGGGCGTGCGCGAGCCAGCCAGGTTCCCGGCCCTCGGTGCCCAGCGGGACCAGCTCGTAGAAGGCCGCGACGGATTGACCGTCCTCAAGCAGCATGGATTTCGACTGGGGCAGGAATTCAACCCAGGGCAACAGTTCCACGAACGATGGCCCGAAGTCGTACAGCGCCTGCTCGTCGGCCATGGTCGCTGGCCTACGGCCCTGGGTCGTTGCGCCGGGTTCGGGGATGCCGGCTTGGTGCAAGGCTTCGATGTGGCGCTGCCAGCCGTCCGGCTGCTCGTTGGCCGCCGTGTCTTTGGCGCCGGCTGTGGCCAGCTTCGGCCACGGGAGTTTCCAGCGCATCAGTAGTCCTCCGTCCTCTCACCAGGCATCGCGTACTGCACGCGCTGGTACAAGGGAAAAACCGTCGTGTAGCCCGGCACGGGTACGGGATCGGTACCCGCGAGGTGCGGATAGACGTACATCACCAGATCGGGGTTGGGCAGGCGCTGGAACTGGCGATGGACTTCATTGCGGGCTGTGCGCGTGTAGTGCATCTGCTCGGTGGGCGCGGCCAGCACGTCCGCCTCGGTCAGCGGCCTGCGCAGGCTCTGGCGTGCATCGAGCAGTTGGCGGCGCATGACCTGGCCCGCACCGCCACCCGCACCGTCGCCGGCTTCCTGCTGCCAGATGTCCATCATCGTGCGGTCGCCGTGGGTCAGCAGATCCTCCTTGCTGGTGGCACAACCACCGAGGGCGGTCACGGCAACGGCCAGCGCGAGGCCCTTGGCCCAGTCAGTCAAGTTCGAGTGCATGGCTTTCTCCTGCTCGGTGATCGACGCGGCGGCCCTCGGGGTCGAAGTCGATGGCGAGTGGCTTTTCGAGATGAACGGCGACCTTGGCACCGGGCTGGACGTACACCGCCGCGAACGCTTGCCCGTAGAGCTTGTTGACCCAACTCGACATCTCCTGGACGCCGCTCGCGAGAATCCGGCCGACCGCTTCCTGGCCGCTGATGCCCACGGTACCGATCGAGCCATCGGCGCCCACGTAGGAGGCCCTGCCGCTGTCGGATTCGATGAGCGAAGCCACGCCCGCGCCTGCTGCCGTGATCAGGGCCTGCGAGCCGAGGTACTGCTGCGCGTTGCTGCGCCGTTCCCCGCTGACGCAGGGGATACCGTGCGGATCGCTGATCCAGCCCAGGCCATCGCGCTGCTGGTTGTTCTGCTGGTTGCCGTCGCGGTCTTCGGGGATCGTGCGGATCGTGCCGTCGTGGAAGACGAACGTGATGCTGCGCACCTGGCCGCGCACGCACGAAAGTGTCCAGTCGCCGGACGCCGTACCGCTGAACACGGCACCTGCGACGTCGGGAATGTCGATGCCATTCGCGGTCAAGTTGTCCGGCCCGACCAAGACCTTGAAGGGGTACGGGTCGTTCACCGTCCCATCGATCGGCACGCGGCCGATCAGCGCCGTCATCGCCACCGAGCCCATGAGGGTCGAGTTGGTCGGCACGGTATAGACGGGCTTGGCGCTCTTGATCCCGGTCGCGCGTGCGCCGGCATGCGCCACGGTTTCGGCGGTGGTCTCCAGCGTGCGCTGCGCGGGTCCGAAGCTGGTCGGGAAGCTCACGCTACCGCCCGACCTGCCGCGTCCATCGCCTTGCTTCGCGTCGTCAGGCTCCACCCAGCGCACGCCGCCTTCCATTCCGGCTTCGTCGCCGCCCTGCAGCCCGAGGCCGACTGGCAGGTCGGCGTGGCTGCCACCGTGCCCGCTAATGCTGTCCAGGCGCCGCTGCAAGTCCGCGAGCAGTCCCTCGGTCTGCTGGCGTTCGCTGGCTGCCTGCTGCTGGTCGCGGCGCAGGTTGGAGCGTTCGGATTCGAGCGCCGAATTGATGCGCTGGTCGATCGAGTTCTCGCGCTGGCGCAGGCGCTGGTTCTCTTCACGCTGGGATTTGTTGTCGGACAGCGCGGTTTGCAGTTCGGTGCGCAGTTGCTTCACCTGCGCGACCAGCGTGGCCACTGTGTCGCGCGGGGTATCTCCTTCGATGCCCAGCGCCTTCATTTCCTCGGGTGTGAGCTGGCTCCCCCTGTCACTTTGGGAGGGCACCGCGTTATCGCCACCCGAGAACAACCGGATGCCGACGAACAGGACAAGAAGCGCCACCGGGATCATCAACCACTTGAGCAGACCGTTACTGCGCATGGTGGGTCTCCTTGTCGCCCTTGCTGTCCTCGGAATGCGGCTTCGGCAGCGGCAGATGTACGGCCGGATCGAAGCGGTAAATAGCGGGCAACAGCGATTGCGCGAGGCCACGGCCGCGCGTCACCAGATACAGCACGGTGGTGTCCTCCGGCGTTCCTCGCGGGCCCAGCGCCTCGTGCTGGAAGGTCACCGTCAGGAAATCGCCTTGCAGCATGCGCGGGTCAAGCGTGACCCAGCCAGCGCCGGTGTTGCTGAGGCGCACGGCCGTCACCCACTGGTCCTCCAGCCGCCATGAGGCAAGCGCGGCGGCACGCACCGACAGCGTGGGCATCAGCGTGCCGAGGTCCAGGTCGCGGCGCAGGTTGACCCGCATGACGCCCGGCAGCGGTTCGACCGTACGCAAGGGTGCGTACAGGTTCTGCGCGGCGAAGCGCGTCAGCACCACAGGGATCGGGGTTTCGCGTTGCGGCTTGCGCGCGCCCGGCCGCCCGTCAGCGGGTGCCAATGCCTCGTCCGTGCCGATCGCCTGATCGCCATACCGCACCGGGGTGGCGTTGCCCTCGATGATGCGTACCGGCTCCAGCGCCGGCTCGCCGTCCTTGGCCGGTTCGGCGACGATGTCCAGCAGGATCAGTGCGCCGGTGTCGGCGTCCTGCAGTTGCAACCGCGTGGGCTCGATCGGCTCACTGGCGCGCAGGTACACCGCGCCGCCTGCGCTCTGCACGCGCAGCCGTTCGCCCACGCCGACCGGGATACCCACGCGCACGTTCCGGTCGATGAACACGATGCGCTCCTGGCCGACGCGCAGCGGCACGGCGAGCGGCATGCGTTCCCAGCGCAGGATTTCCACCGCCTGGGAAATGGGGGACGCGGTCACAGCCAGCAGGCCCAGCAGGGCGAGAAGGTATTGCCGGAAGGGATGCTTCATGGGGTGTCTCCTTGGGGCACCTGCGGCGCAAGGCTGCCCTGGACGGGTGCTGGCCGCGCCGGTTCCGGCGCACTGATGCGCTGCGGCGTGGCTTCGTAGCAATCGAGCACCAGCCCGAACGGGTTGCGCGCGGGATCGACATCCACCCGCGTCACCTTGATGGGGTAGCGCACCAGGGCGCGCTTGACCTGCTCCGCGCCGTAGTATTCGTCGGCGCTGATGTCCAGCGTCACCACCCAGTCGCGGTCGGAGACGACACGCACGCGCGCCGTGGGGTCGTCACCGTAGCCACGGCCGGGGATTTCATAGATGCCGCGCACGCGCTGCCGCAGCTCGCCCGTACTGCGCCGGTAGTCGTAGTCGGCACGCAGGAACGCATGGCAGGCCGGCGTGAGGTACGGGGACAGTGCATGCAGGTTGCGCGGGTAGTCTTCCTCGCCATTGGTCGGCCAGCGGTTGAGCTGCTGAAACACGTAGAACGTGAAGGCATAGACCGATTCGGGCGGCACCTCCCACCACTTGCGGATGCTGCCGGAACGCAGGTCGGGCGGCACGTGGATGGTCAGGTCGCGCGGTGCGCTCCACCAGCCGCCGCCCATCAACAGGGCGACGACGACCAGCGCGCCGGCACCCAGGCGCAGCGTCTTGATGTGCGCCTGCAGGTGGGTGATCTCGTTCTTGAAACGGCTCATCGGGTGCTCCTGCGTGTGGTCCAGAAGCCGGAGCGCGAGATCAGCACATGGCCGCCCACCCAGCCCGCCATCAGCGGATGGCGCGTCGCGATGCGCCATTGCAGTTGCCGGTAGAGCCAGGTGTCGGGACGCCCGCGCTTGAGGCGGCGCAGGATGCCTCCACCCACGAACACGCCCAGGGCCACGCCCAGGACAACGAACGTCGGTGCGACGGCGATCGTGCGGAGAACCCATGAAAGCGGCGCGCCGACCAGCAGGCCGGCGGCGCTGGACAGGCCGCAGCAGATCCAGAGTTCGTCGGCGGTCAGGCCGCGCACGACAACGGGGTGACGGTTGAGCCGATGCGGAAGGAACGTCACGGTCCCGTCTGCACGGACGTGCTGCTGCTCGGACATACCGGCCTCGCCTTACAGGATGCCGGTGGCTTCGGTGAGCAGCCAGATGCCGATCACGAGCAGGACGGCGCCGATGGCGACGGTGAGGCCGAACTGGCCCCAGGTCTTGCGGCCGGTGTGGATTTCCGCGTAGGTGCCGTAGGCGTGGTAGCACACGCCGATGAACATGGAGGCCACCACCAGTAGGGCCACGAGCATGATGATGTCGTAACCGTAGTTGCGGATGGTCTCCATGATGCCGCTGCCGGTGCCCCTGGTGGGGTTCTCGATCGTCGGCAGGCCCTGCGCGAACGAGAGCGCGGGCAGCATGGCGGCGCCGAGGGCCATGGTGGCACGCTGGGCAAGACGGGAAGTGAGGATGCGGCTTTGCATGGTCAGTCCTTTCAGTTCAGGAGAGGAGGAAGAAACTCAGAACGAGGTACATCGCGACGAAGCGGATGCAGACGCCGAGGAACTGGCGCTGATTGAGGCGGCTTTCCGACCACCCCACGTAGGCCGTTCGGATGGCCCACACGCCCCACACGAGCAGCACGGCGAAGACCACGCCCACGAGGACGGTCGCCATGGCTGAGGGCGCGATGCCGCTGTTGGCCTGGAATGCGGAGAGCTGAGCGCCAGTCATGGCTGGCCCTCCGGTATCGGCGCCGGTGACGCGGGCGCGGACCGCTCGGTGCGGTAGTCGCCGGCCAGTTCGGACGGGTCGCGCGGCTGGGCGCGCGAAGGCGTAAGGTGGTCCTGAATGCCGGCGCGCACGCGCGCCAGGTCAGCCAGCAGCCTTGGGTAGTCGAAGTGGTAGCGCTCGCCTGGAGCGATGGAGGTACGTACGGCGCTGTGCGCAACGGTGCGCTCAAGCGCGTCGATTTGGCGAAGCGCCGCAGCCAGTTCCTGACGCTGTGCCGGCGTTTCGGCACGGGCCATCGGTGACTGGCCCAGCAGGAGGACCGCCACGAGAACAAGGGGAAGAAGGGGCACGCCGCGATGCGCGGCGCGCAGCCAGATCGAAGCTGCCATCGCGCCATTCCTGTGTGATCAGCAATGGCTAGATCGTGGAGATCGGTGGTGCTTCAGGCTGCAAACAATAGGAACTCAGCTATGCCCGGATTGATTGGTCGTTCTGTTTGGCATGTCCCCTTGATGTGGTGCGATAAAGCTAGCTGCCGCAATCCAGGTCGTCGCGTACCAGATGCCATGGGCCGATCGCCACGCACAAGCCAGCCGCGGCCGCCTGCAAGCTGAAATAGAAGTGCTCAAAAGTTTGCACCGGCGCGTGAGGCACGGGGCTGGCCCGAGGCCGCCACCCATTCCGACCATGTGACCGGCCTCATGCGCTGTTGCTGGGCATCCGCCCATGATCGAGAGACTGGCGACGTCAACCGGCTACAGGCTGCGCCTTATGTGCATCGCCCTCGACATGGGCGTCACCCCACTTCTTCAACGCATGGATCACCGGCTTCAAGGTCTGGCCGTAGGCCGTCAGTCGGTATTCCACCTTGGGTGGCACCTCGGGATAAACCTTGCGCGCGATTAGTCCGTCGCTTTCCAGCTCGCGCAATTGGTTGGTGAGCATACGCTGGGTGATGTTGGGCAGCAGGCGGCGCAGTTCGTTGAAGCGCAGCACCTGCTCGGTGAGCAGGCGGTAGAGGATTACGCCTTTCCACTTGCCGCCGATCAGGGTGAGCGTGGCTTCGACCGTGCAACCGGCGGAGCAGGTGAAAGTTTCATGTGGGATGCGGGCCATGACAGTACCTTTTTCGACACTATGTGCAAAATATGTGCGTTCTTACGTAAATCGCCAATAGGAGCAAGAATAGCTGCATTATTCACTGAATGGAGTGCACTATGAAAGCCATTGGATTCAATCAACCGCTGCCGATTTCCGATCCCCAAGCCCTGGTCGATCTCGACCTGCCCGAGCCCGAGTACGGCGAGCAGGATCTACTGGTCGAAGTGCAGGCCATCGCCGTCAACCCGGCGGACACGAAAGTGCGGGCCTCCGCGCAGCCTGCCGCCGGAACCTGGCGCATCCTCGGCTGGGATGCCGTAGGACGGGTACGCGCGGTCGGCGCCCGCGTGACCGGGTTCCAGCCAGGTGACCGGGTGTTCTACGCGGGTGCGATCGACCGGCCAGGTTCCTACGCCGAGTTGCAGGCGGTCGATGCACGCATCGTGGCCCATGCACCGGTGACGCTTAGCGACGAAGACGCCGCTGCGTTGCCGCTGACAGCGATCACTGCTTGGGAAACCCTGTTCGACCGCCTGCGGATCGAGCAGCCCGTGGCGGGCGCTGCCAATGCCATCGTGGTGATCGGCGGGGCCGGCGGTGTCGGCTCCATCACAATCCAGTTAGCGCGAGCCCTGACGGATTTGACCGTCATCGCCACCGCGTCGCGTCCCGAAACCGTCGAGTGGGTCAAGAAGCTGGGCGCCCATCAGGTCATTGATCATCATCAGCCACTGGCGCCACAGATCGAGGCGCTGGGCTTGGGCGCGCCGGCCTTCGTGTTTTCCACGACTAACACCGATCGCTATCTAACCGACATCGTGGAACTGATCGCACCACAGGGGCGGATCGCGCTCATCGATGACCCCAAGTCGCTCGACATCGTCTCGCTCAAGCGCAAGAGTCTGTCGATCCACTGGGAGTTCATGTTCACGCGCTCGTTGCTGGGGACGGCCGACATTGCTCGCCAGCAGGACATCCTGCGCAAGGTGGCCGAACTCGCAGGCCATGGAACGATCACGACGACGCGCACCCGCTCCCTCGGGACGGTCAGCGCGGAAAATCTGCGCAAGGCACATGCCCTGCTCGAAAGCGGACAGGCCATTGGCAAGATCACGTTGGCAGGCTTTGCTTCGCAGGAGCAAGGCATATGACGATACGAGGCGTTTTCCGAGCACTGGCCGCGTGTGACATGTTGACAACGTTGACTCGCTACCGTTAGAGGTACTTTTTGAAGCTGCCTGCCGTCAAGCTGACGGCCAACCCCAGCAAGGCCGCGCTCGGCAGCAGGATCACCAGCGGATGCACCGAAATCGGCAACGCGAGGTATGTCACCCAGGGCAATACAGCCAGCGGCATCAGGCTTGCCTTCGCGCGGTGGTAGATGAAGCCTGATTCTCGGCCCGCGCCGAATCGGCGCACGTCACGTCTGACCAGGCCGTCGATCAGGCCGACGAATGCCGCAGTAAAGATCAGCGGCAACGTGAGCACCAGTACCAGCAGCCGCACCAGGAACGTCAGCGTCGTGAAGGCTGCGGCGATCAGGTAGTTCTCGGCCCAGACATAGACCTCGCTGATGTAGTAGCGGAAGTTGCGTGCCTGCGCGTGGCTGGGTGCCCGGGCGCGCTCGGCGGTCTGGCTCATGCGTTCCAGCAACCCGGAGCGCACGAATACCCATTCGTATCCGGTATCCACGAGCGTGTGTGCCGTGCGCCCCGGCTCCTGCACCACCACGCTGCGCGTGAAGTGGCTGGACAGGTGCCCTAGTTCGTACTGCAACATCTGCTGGGAATGCCGCCAGCCCTGATCTTTCCAGAACAGGTGCATGCCCACGCACTCCATGACGATGGAAAACAGCAGCGAGCCGATCAGCACCCCGAGCAGCCGGAACGGCAAGGTGAAGGTGCCGACGATCAGCCCTCGCCGGCGGTTCTGCTCCCGTTGCGTGGTGGTAGCGGCATCGCTCATGGCGTGGCCTCATCGCTGGCCGCGCCGCCTGAGTCCATGGTGGTGGGCGTACTGGGAACTACCTCGTCGAGCAGACCATCAGGCAAAGCCGCGTCCTGCAAGGCGGGCGAACTGGTGAACTCCCACCACTGGGTCGCGTCGGTGTAGCTCTGACGCATGTAGCCGGCGAGCTGCTGCAGATCCTGCGGCATCAGCTCATCCGGGTCCGGCGCGGGCAGCGGCATCCTGATCTTCCAAAGCTGGCCACCCTGCATCAACGCGAAGCACTGGCCTTTCGGCAGGCTGACAACGTGGGATGGCTCGACCATCGGCACGCTGGACATGCTGATGCGGTCCTGGGTGTTTGACGTGAAGTCCGTCGCGCCGCGGATGTCCGAACTGTCGGTCGCGCCCGAGACGATGGTGGTGGTATAGACCTCCACCTTTGGCAGTTGCCGGGTCAGCAGTTCGGCGGTGGCCGTCTCCCGCACCCGCAGCATGAACAGGTTGTTGAAATTGCCGATGACCTGGCCGGCCTTCGCGCGATTTCCGATGCGGGCCTCGATATCGGAAAGCGTCTGCGTGTAGGCCGTGACCTGCAACCCTGCGCCGCCGCCCTTGTTAATCAACGGCACAAATTCGTCCCCCATCAACTCGTTGAACTCATCGGCATGGACGTTGATCGGCACGCGCGTGCCTGCCGATGCGCCTGGCAGACCATCATCGATCCCATGCTTGTAGATGTGCCCGGCCACCGACACCAGGTCGGAGAACATGGAGTTGCCGACCGCCGCAGCGACCTCGGCGTCGGACAGCGCATCCAGGCCGATATAGACGACGGCGCGCTTCCTGATCACTTGCATCCAGTCGAAGATCGGACGGGGATCGGCCAGGTCGGAGTAGTTCGGTGCCAGGAGCTGCGCGATCTTGCCGCTGGTGAGCTTTTCCAACAGGGGGAGGAGCGACGCGACGATCTTGTCAAAGTAGGTCTTGTCGTAGCGCACCGCCGAGCGCAGCCCGTCCAGTACGGGGTCATAGTTTCGGGCCTGGCTCAGGTACTGCTCCAAGGCCACCACGCGCTTCTCGCGGCCGATCATGTTGCGCGGAATGTTCTTCTCGTTGAGCTTGGCCTCGATCTGGACGATTACCTCCCAGGCCTTGGGTTCGGTCTTGGCGAAGTAATGCTGCGCGTACTCCAGAAACAGCGCGTCGATGTTGATGACGTGCCGCTGGATCAGCATGTAGTTCGGTCGCTGCCCCAATTCCACCAAGGCTCGGGCAATGATGTTGACAAAGCGCCAGGCGAACTCCCTGAAGGCGGCCGAGTTGCCTTCGCCGGAGAGTTGTCCTGCGATGCGCGTGGCGACTTCCGAGATACGGCCGAAACGCCCCACCGCGTTGTAGCGGGCACTGATCTCCGGCCAGCCCAAATGGAAGACGTAGAACTCGCCTTCGCGTCCCGCGCGCTTCGCCTCGACGTACATCCGCTTCAGCAGATCGGCATCGCCTTTGGGATCGATGACGATGACCACCTCATGCTCGCCATCGGCGTTCTTGCGACGAATGTCCTGCGTGACGAACAACTCGGCGAGTCGCGTTTTGCCCACGCGGGTGGTCCCCAGGACCAGCGAGTGGCCGACACGCTCGCCCAGCGGCAGGCTGACGTCCACTTCATCGGGCTCGATGCCATGTAGCCGCGGCAGGCCACCCACGGGCGGCAGCGGCTGAACGGGGTTGAAAGGCACATCCCAGCCCGTGAGCCGCGCCAGGCGCGACAGTGGGAATGGCGCGAACTCCAGCCGCTCCTCCAGCCTTCGCGCCAGCCGGTAGGCCGGCGTCGGCTCCGCGTAGCGGCGAAACTCCGGCCGGTATGTCTGCATGAGCCTATGGGTGTGCTTCTGTTCCCACAGGAACCCGCGCCCGATGAAAAGCCGCTGTTGGCTGACGGGCACGTCCTTGCTCGTCATCACATAACGCGGCAGGCGGCGGATGTTGCGCCTGTAGCGCAGGATCACGCGGGCATCGCGGTAGCGGATCGCGCCATAGGTGCCGAACGCCAGGGCGCTGCCAACGCCCATCGCGGGGCTCAGCGCGAGCGACCACGGGGCCACCAGGGACAGAAACGCGGCGCCTGCACACGCCGCGACGGTATATAGCTCCACCGCTGGGCGTAGCAGAACCTCAACTGGCTGTTTCCCCGACATAGCTTCATTGCTCGATGCCGGTGGCCGTGACCAGCGCCGGGTAGTGCCGCAGGCCCAAGCGCTCTGCCAGGTCGTCGCCAGCCACGGGCGCGAGGGGCACGCCGGGCACAAGTGCACGCAGCCGCGCCAGGCCCTGCACGGTTTCGACGTTGACCACCAGGCCGACCGCGCCGCGCTCGCGCAGCGATGCCGCCTGGCGACGCAGCCAGGCGTGGGATGCCTCATCGTCGCCGACGACCACGAATGCCCGCAGGCCCGGTGCCTCGATCACCCGCCGCGCGACGGTGCCGGGCGAGAGCTTCGTGCTGCGCACCGGCAGCATCGCAGCCTCGTCCGCAGGTGTTGCGGGAACCTTGGGCGTCGGGATGGGAGGCCGCGCCGGGCTGTTGCCGCGCGGCTGGAGATTGAGGGCTTCGTAGTACGGCAGCGCCGATGTGCCGCCGCGGTCCTCGACTACGATCAATGGTTCGGCTGCGTGTGCGACCAATGGCAGGGCCGCCAGGAGTACGAGCAGGCCCCTCAAGGTGAGATGGGCCGGAAGGGATTTCGTCATGGGATGTTCTCCTGGCGTGCGGAGCGCACTGCGGCGGTTGGGCGCGTGCCTTGCACGCGGGCAAGGTGGCGGGACACGCTGCGCCGATAGCGGGCGGCGGGCTCGCCGCCTGCTGGGCGGTGGTAGCGGCCAATCGCCAGCAGCCAGTCCTCGCCGGGGGTGTGCTGCTCCTTCAGGATCTCGGCGGCGATCGCCAAGTTGCGATATGGGTCAAGCAGATCGCAGGCGCTGGTAATGCGCTGCTTGTGGTAGCCCAGGTTGATCTGCCCCAGGCCCGCGTCGATGCGTGTGTGCGGCGTGGAGCGCATCGCCTGCTGCAAGCCGGAGCAGGCATCGGCGCGAGTGGCGAAACGGCGAGACTGGCCGGCGATGTTGAGCGACCAAGGCCACGGCACCAGACGTCCATTGCGGCGGATGCCACTCTCCTGCAAGGCCACGGCGTAGAGCACGGTGGAAGGAATCCCCGCGCGCTGTGCGGCGAGCTGGTAGGCCGGTGGCGGAACCTCCTGGGCATGGGCGCTACCGACGTACAGGCCCGCAGCGAGCAGCAGCGCGCACAGGGGCCGCAAGGCGGCTACGGCTGACGCTGCCATTGGCCGTTCACCTCACGCACGACGGCTGGCAAGTCGCCGGGCAAGCCCAACGACAGCCACCGTCCACTGTCGTGATTGAGCGTGATGCTGCCGCTGCGCACGCGCGCCGGATCGACATTCGCCCGCTTGGCCCAGTCGCGGATGCGCGCATCGTCCTGGCGGCTGCCGACCATATACACGTCGAACGCGGCACCCGAGGACTGCAGGCGCTGCACGAGTTGCCCGCAGTCCACACAACCGTCCTTGACGAACACCGCCGTGCGGCCACTGCCGCGCGCGGCTGCAGTGCTCGGGCCTTCGTCGGGCAGATTCACGCGCTGCATGCCGGGGTTGAGGCGCTGCCAGGCCTCGTCGTAGGCGCGCTGGTAGGCGAGCAGCTTCTCGACGCGGCGCGCTTCGGCCTTCACCTGCAATTCAGCGTAGCGCCGCCGTTCCTCGTCCGACCGGGCCTCGACGCCCAGCGCTGAAAGCGGGTCCAGGTTGGGCGAGTAGATGCCTAGCGGCCCCTCCATCAGTTCGCGGTAGCGCTGCCATTCCTGCGGTTGCAGTCCCCAGTCGCTCGCCACGCGGTCGTCCAGGAGGCGGCTGATCACTGGGTGCTCCTGGCTCTGGGCATTGCGGGACTGGGCCGTGGAGGGTTGCTGTGCCCAGGCGGGCAACTGCGCTGCGGCCAGCAGGAACAGGGTGAACAAGATCGAGGGTTTCATGGCGGGGCTGCCTCCGTCAGGGAACCGCCAGACGGCGGGTCTGCTCGCCGGCCTGGAAGATGGCGACGTTGCCCTCGACCGCATGCAGGTACCACGGGCCGATCGCATCGCCGGGCAGCAGCACCTGAACCTGGTCGGCAGTGAATTCGCCTGTCGCTGGTGCGACGGAAAGGCTGCGCTGGCCGGCCCGCAGTTCGACGCTCACGACGCGGAACGGCAGCGGGGGCGGCTCGGGTTTGGTGACAGCCTTGCTCGGTGGACGCGGCTGCGTAGGTACTGGGGCACGAACCGTCGCTTGTCGCACCTTGACCTGCTCGACCTCGGCACGCAGCGCCAGCAGATCGTCATTGGAGGCATGGCCACCCAGCGCCTGTTCGATCTGCGCGATGCGGGTTTCCAGCGCCTGCCGGGTGTCCTGCAGGCCCGCCGCGGTTGCGGCGGCTGGCCGCTGCTGTGCGGTCTCGATCAGCCCGGCTACCTGTGCTTCGAGCCGCTGCAGGCCGGAATCGACCCGTTCCTGGTCGGCCAGGCCGCCCATCGCCTGGTAATTCAGAGCCACAAAGGCGCTCAGGCCGATCAGCCAAAGCCATAGCAGGCTCTGCACGACCACGGCGGCGGTCGAGCGCTGGGAAGGCAGTGGAGCATTGTTCATGGCTGGCCTCCCGAAATGGGCGGCATCTGCGGGATCGCCTGCGCCGCCTCGGTGGCAAGGGGTTCGGAGACCAGATCGGTGCCTGCGTCGCTACCGGGCCGCTCGAAGCAAACCTGTCGCGTGCGGTCATCGGCGTGCAGTTCCCAGGCCGGGCCGACCAGGGTAAGCAGCGCATCGCGCAAGGTCATGGGGCCGAGATGCAGGTGTGCCGCCGGCAACGGCAGCGCGTACAGCCCGATCACGGTATGCGCCGTCTCGCAAAGCTGGTAGCCGCTGCGCTTGAGTACATGCCGCAGCCCGTCGCCGACCGTGGCGCGGGCATCCTCGGGCATGGACACGTCGATGGTCTGCAACAACAGGTCGCGCTGCGCCGCCATCGGCGCCAGCTCCACGAGGGTGTAGCGGCCATAGCGCACGACGGGGATGAAATCGGGCGTTGCAGCCTCGGGTGCGGGCGCGATTTCCTCGATGGCGTCAGGCATCAGCGGTGCCGTGGTGGTCGCGCAGCCGCTGGCCAGGGCTGCGGCCAGGAGACCGGCGCTGGCCAGGTGCCGGGATACAGGGATTGCGGGCATGGCATCGGCTCTTCATGTTGCGATGCCGATACCTTGGCGGCGCGCGGTTGTACGGTCAGCCAGGAATGCGAACTGGGGGTTGCCCGGTTTCAGGGAGGGCGGCAAGGCCAAGAAAAAGGCCCCGAGCGGGGCCTGTGAAAGTGGATGTCACGCTTGCCGGATCAATCTCGCGCCAGCTTCAGGCCAGGATCGACCTGCGCCAACATCAGGCCATAACGCGCCAAACGCACGGAAATGTCCTCTGCGCCGAGATTGCCGTCCTCGATGCGCTGTTGCATGAAGGCGGCGATCTGAGCTTCCAGCACATCGCGGTCAGCTTTTGACGGCACCGCGGCCACGTCGATCGACCAAGTATCCACTTCCGCGGCGGTCTCGCCGGTCAGCAGTCCTTCGCCGATGGCGCGTTCGCGCATACCGCGCAGCCGCGCCAGCATGTCCGAGGCAACCTCGCCGTTGAGCAGGTAGGCCACGTCCAGCGTGAGGCGAGCATTGACGACTTCGGGCGTAGTTTGGGTATGGGTGTTCATGGAAATCTCCTTGGGATGAAAAAACGCAGCCACGTCCACGGAGACCGTGGGCGTGGCTGCAAGGTGGGAACAACGGAAAGCCGGCGGCGCGAGGCCGGCATTGGCGTGGGATCAGGCAGCGACCAGTTGCCGGGCCAAGGCCACTTCAACCGAGTCACCATCCTGGTTCAGGACATCGAGCCCCGATTCGGGCACATCGCCCGAAGTGGACTGCGAGACCATGATCTTCTTGGCCATCAGTTCCAGGCAGGTCATCTGCGAGGAACCGGCGTAGCCGAGGTAGATCACGCGCACGGGCTGTTTCTGCCCGATACGCCAGGAGCGGCGTGCCGCCTGCTGGAGCGAATACACGTTGTAGCCACTCTGCATGAACACGATCGTGGGAAAGTCCAGCAAGTCCAACCCTGTCTTCACAAGCTCGGGATTGGTGATGAGCACGTCGATGCCACGGTCCAACTGCTCGGCGATCCAGTCCTCGCGACGGCTGGCATCCACGCTTGCACGCAGCACCGCCACCCGAAAACCCTCCTGCTCCAGCAGCACCTTCAGACGCGACGTGGTGTCGCGCGTGCCGGTATAGACCGTGTAGGCCAGCACCTTGCGGCCCTGTGCCTTCTCTTCCTTGCAGATGTCGATCAGCTCACGCTCCTTGGGGCTGATCTCGAACTCGTTGAACTGAGCCGGGACGAACGCCAAGGTGTTGCGCGTGCGTGGATGCACCACGGTTTCCGGCCGGAAGCAGCAATCCGGCCAGGCCAGTAGCACGTTGAGTACCACGCCCAGCAAGGTCGTATCGCGTCGCGCCAGAGCCTGTTTCAGCTCCGCGGTCAGCCGCCCCGCCAGATCGCGGTAGGCCGCGGCTTGCGCCGTGTCCATTGCGACTTCACGGAACTCTTCGTCATACGGTGGCAGGACGTTGCCGCCAATGTCCTTGAGCTTGAGGAAGATGGTGAACGGCAGGATGCACCGCAAGACCCCTTTCGGGCCGAAGCCCGGAGCCTTGACCGTGCGTACCGATACCTTGGTGCCCTTGGCCGTCTTGTGCGCCGTGCCGGTGCTCTCGGAGTAGATGTCCTTGAGGACGCCGTGATCGCGCATGAACGCCATGGCGGCCGAGGTCATGCTGCCGCTCGTGGTCGGGCGATAGCCGTCTTCGATCATCCGCCCGGGAAGGGCTCGGAACAGCAGGTAGAACAGGTCGTCGCCGTAGCCGCCCATCAACGTGCCGGTCAGCAGCAAAGTCTTGCGAGCCTTCGCCGCCAGCACGCCCATGGCCTGGCCCTGGGCACTGCCACCGTTCTTGTACTCGTGCGCCTCGTCGGCGATGAGCAGGTCGAATGTGCCTTGCGGCAGGTAGCGCTTGATGAACTCGGACGGCTGGTAGCCGCCCTCGCCAAAGCCGAACTCCATGTTGGCCATCGCACGCTCCATACGCGTGGCTTGACGGTCGGAAAACACCAGCTCGCCGTTGCCGTCCATGAGGTTGATGAACTCATGGATGTTGTCGCCGAGCATCGAGGCCAGGAAGCCGTCGCCGAACTTCTGCATCAGCTTCTGCGCGGTGACTTCCCCGATGGTGGGGATACGCTTCAAGGCTTTGAGGACAGCCGAGGACTGGTCGCTACCGGCCATGCTTCGCGGACGCATCAGCGTCCACAGGGGCGCGGCGCAATGGCTGCACTTCCTGCGGTACTCCTCGGCTTCGAGCGCGACCGGGTTGACCGGCTCGCCGTCGAGGTCGGTGATGACCGTGCCGCAGTCCGGGCAGGCCGCCACATCGCCGTGACGAGTGCGCCGCTGGGTGAAGACAGGCTTCCAGTGGAACCCCATCCGCATCCTGACGCGCCCCAGGACAAAGAACTCCTGGCCTGTGGGCTGCACACCCAACTGCTCGCGCAGCTTGATGAGCTTGACCAAGGTGTCAGGGCCGTTGAGCACCCACACCTTGGCGCCAGCCACCGTCTCCTGGATCTCCCGCCGCCACTTGTAAACAAGGTGCGGTGGCGAAAGAACCAGGGTGCGGCGATAGCCTTCGGCGTTGAGCACGGCGGCCGTGGCAATGCCGACGGTCGTCTTGCCGCAACCCATTTCGCCGTTGACGATCGCGGCGCGTTCGCCACGGTCGATCAGCAGCTCGGCGGCGGCATGGACGACTTCGGCCTGGGCCGGGAACAGCTTGCGCTTGAGGCTGGCGACGACGAGTTGCCGATGCGCCTGCGGCTGGCCGGTATAGACCGGCGGGTTGGCGCTGTTGAGGGCGTCGAGCAGTTCGTCGCCGAACTCACTGACGAAATCCTGAAGGCTCAGGGTTAGAGGGGAAGATTCCGCGTCGAGCAGTTCGCCCTGTACGGACGTGGCTTCGGCGGTGGTGGTTTCGAGATCGAGGGACATGGTGATGCTCCAAAGAAAATGGGGCATGCACCACCCGCCAACGGGGCGATGGCATGCCCCGTGGTGGGAAAAAGGACGGCGAACCGTCAGCGGTGAAGAGCGATCAGCGGATGGTCAACACCTCGCCCCGCGTGGCGGAGCTAGGCGTCATGTCCCACGCGCGGATGACAGGCACGAACTTGTCGGTGAGGATGCGGGTCTCGGCGATGGAGCCGTCTTCGCGTTCGGTGAATTCCCGCTGGAGCGTCTTGTCCTTGTGGGTGTCACCTTTGACAACGAGCACGCGCCCGGTCTTGGAGCGCACAACCCCCGAGATCGCGCCCGCGGCCAGAGCCAGGGCGAGATGCCAGTGGGACAAGGCCCGCGCCGGTGGACGCAGCGACTGCTGCGCGGCCCCCAGGTGCGTGTCCAGCGACGGCCAGAGGCCTTGCAGCCTGCCAACCTCGTCGGCGAACTGCTCGGGCTCCATCGTCACGCGGAAGAAATGCTCCGGCTCGGCCGGACTGGCGGGGACGATGTACGGCAGGAACGGCCAATCGCTCGGCAGCTCCTCGGCTTCGACTTCGCCAAGCCCAACCTGCAGCAGCAGATTGCGCACGGCCTTGACGCCATCGGGAGCCTGTTCACGCTGTCGCACCCTTCGGCCGAAGATCACCACCTGCTTGAATTGCGTTTCCACCGCTCGGTAGATGCGCAGGTCCGTGTAGTGGCGTGTCAGCCAACCGACCAACTCCGCGTCGAGCACGTAGCCGGGGACGATGAAGACCAGCACGCCGCCGTACTGCAACAGCGACAGCGAACGCTGATATTAACCCGGCCCTTAAATAAACTGTTTTATCTATAATGTGTGCATGGAAAAGATCGATGCACGCAAGCTGGGTCCTGAAGGGCGCGAGACGCTGCGCAAGATGGTGCTGCGCCTGAATACGCAGTCTGGAATGAACGGCGTGGAGTTGGCGAAGATCGCCGGCGTCCATGTGCGCACGGTGCAGGCGTGGCTGAGGAAAGCGCGCACGGACGGTGTCGGGGCGCTGGTCGAGAAGACGCGAGGCCGGCCCTATGGGGCCTGCCGGAAACTGACGATGGCGCAGGAAGTGTGGGTGCGCCAGCGCATCGTGGCCGCGGTGCCCGAGCAGTTGAGCTTGCCTTTCGCCCTGTGGACCCGGCGGGCGATCCAGGCCTTGGTGGAGCAACAATTCGGACTGCAGTTGTCCGATCGTCTCGTAGGCAAGTACCTGAAGCGCTGGGGCTACACCGCTCAGCGCCCGGTCAAAAAAGCGATGGAGCAGCGTAACGATCTGGTCCAGGCTTGGCTGCGCGAGCGTTACCCTGCCATTGCCGCGCGCGCCAAGGCCGAGGGCGCGGTCATCTACTGGGCCGACGAAACGGCCGTCAAGGAAGACACGAACTGGATTCGAGGCTTTGCGCCGGCCGGTCGCACGCCGGTGCTCGAGGCGTCGGCCCGCTGGGCCAAGCTGTCGATGATCTCGGCCATCACCAATCGGGGCGAGATCGCTTTCCAGATCGTCGAGGGCACGATCAACGCAGAACGCTTTATCGAGTTCCTCGACCGACTGATCGCCAGTGCGGCGAGCAAGGTGTTCCTGATCGTCGATAACCTGAGGGTGCATCACGCCAAGCTCGTCCAGGCCTGGGTCGAGCCGCGTCGTGCGCAGATCGAGTTGTTCTACTTGCCGCCCTATGCGCCCGAGTCCAATCCGGACGAATACCTGAACCACGACTTCAAGACCGCCCTGCGCCTGGAGCCTCCCAGCCGCGATGATTCGCAGCTCTTGAAGAAGGCCCACGCCATCATGGACCGCATCGCATCGCTCCCCGAGCGTGTCCGGTCCTACTTCGAGCACCCGGCCGCTGCATATGCTGCGCAGTGAGCGTATTTAAGGGCCGGGTTAATAGAACAGTTTTTCGAGGCGGGCACGGCCCTGGCCCTGGTATCCGATGTTGCCGTTGACGTCCTTGGACAGGTCGCCATACGGCGGGTTGAGCCAGAGCAACCCGAAGGACTGCTTGGAGACCATCGTGTCCATCAGGTCCGCGTGCAGGCAGTGATCGACCAGGCCGCGGGCATGACGTGCCCGCTCCGGGTCGAACTCGACGGCGAACGCCTTGGCCTGCTCGCGCCCGAGGGCATGGGCGGCTTCGGCGATCGCCACGCCTTCGCCGGCGCAGGGATCGAGGATGCACATCGGCCCGTCGCTGGGCATCAGTGCGTTGAGGGCTCTTTCGAGCGTGGGTTCGTCGGTCGGGTAGTAACCGTTCTTGGCGAAATTGCGGGCGAGCCGCGGGAACATGAGGGCCATGGAAGTCTCCTGGTTGGCGGGGATGAAACACGGAAGCGCGCCAAGGCGTGCCTCCGTGGGTGGGTCAGGCCGCTACCACTTCCGGCGTCCAGATCTTGGCCGGGTATGGATAGGCGGTGAGTACGTCACTGCGGATCAGGGAACCCAGCGCCAAGGTCAGCGCCGGCACGTCGATGGCGAGCCGATGGCCTTCCAGCGGCCCGAGGGCGAACGGAAGGTGGACAAGCATCTCGCGGCTTTGCAGCAGTTCCAGCACGGTCTCGCGCCAGTGGTCGAGCAGCGGCAACGGGCAGGTGTCCCGCACCAGCATCCACAGGCGGTCAAGCCGGTGGGCGCTGTCGCGTGGCAGCAATGCCAGTGCGCTGGCGTTGGCCTTGTCGGGCTTGACGCAGCGCCGGTCGAACAGCCACACGTTGGACAGCGAACCGAACAGCGTTCGCCGATAAGCGCGGGTCATGCGCTTTTCCAGGCGATCGACGTTGCCGACGAACACCGGGACGCTGCCGCCCTGGCCGGTGATGATGTGGAACTGGTCCAGTCCCTGCTCGTCGCGCCCGAGGGTCAGGCGAGCAAGGAACTGCTGGACGGCGGTGTCGCGCGCCCAGATTGACAGGAAGATCAGGTTGCCCTGGTCATCGCCGACGCAAGCGTCGGCCATCACGTCCGGGCATTCGTCGATGCGGTACAGCGTGGTGGAAGAAGTGTTTGCGGGCATGGTGGTGTCCTCGGATTAACGGGAACAGCACCGCCCGCTGGGGCAAGTACTGCCCCAGGGGGTGGAAGAAAACGCTCAGTCCGGCTCGAACTGCCGGGTGCGCGGGTTGAAGTGAAGCGGCTCGCCCGCCGAAGTGATCGGCGTGAAGCCTTCCAGGTAGATGTTGTTGAGGTACTGGTCGCGGTAGGTCAGTGCCTGCCGTGCCTGGTCCTCGGTGAGGCCGTTGTCGATGAAGTACGCCAGCATTTCCTCGTCGGAGGACACTTCGTCGTTGGACAAACTGCCTTCAACGAGTGCCAGCAGCGAGGGCGGAAGCGCAGCCAGGATCGGGTCCATGTCGGTTCCTCCTGACTCAGACCATCAGCGGCGCGGCGGGTGCCGTGACAGCCGTGGGTGTACGCCGCCGTGCGTGGTAAGCGCGAACGCCGGTACGCCAGTTGGCGGACTGCTCTGGTGCCATGTCGAGATAGCTCAACGGGCACGAGTAGTAGTACGGGGACATGCACTCTTCCAGCGGCTTGTAGCCCCACTGGTTGCCGCTGCGTTCCAGCAGATCGCAGCGGATGTAGCGCAGGGACTGGCCCGGCGCAAGATCACGATGCACACCTTCGACCTTGGCGGTCAGTTCGACCACGGACCACAGCACGTTGCCGCGCAATGCGTGAGCGATGACCTTCGCGCTGACGCGCTCGGTCTGCTGCGGTGCGATCAATTCCGCGATCAGTTCAGACCGCGATTGGGGAGAGAAATACCAGCCCATGAGATGCCTCCTGAAGAAGTAGAGCCGGAGGCCTCCCCGCTGGGAGGAACCCCCAGCGGGTGATGGAATACCGCATCTGCGGCGAAGGAACCTATGCGTTGCCCTCAATCCCAGTCGTCATCGTCTCGATCACAACCGGCCGGGCAGCAGCCGAACTCGATCCCGTGCGAGCAATAGCCATGCTCCGCATTCCAGTCCTGGGTTTCCTGCCGTTCGGCAGGTGTTGCGTAGTCCCATTCTTGGGCCGCGATTTCCAGAGCATGAGCGCACTGGCTTTCCGGCAGACGACTGACTTGCGCGTCGATCTCGGAACTGAAAAGCGTGACCCAGTGTTCCCAGGACAGGCCGCAACCACGCTGGGCGTGCTCGGCGGCGGCCTTGCAA
>NZ_JBANEL010000023.1:0-74731 GCF_040187735.1 Comamonas sp. w2-DMI
ATTGCGCGCGCAATGCGCGGCCCATCCGCAACAGGTCATGCAGGCCACGGGCGAGGACGCTTGCCGCGCCGCCGCCGAAGCCTTCCGGCGGCGCTTCTTTTCCGGCGAGGCCGGGCCGGATGAATACCAGACGCTGGCCGACCTGCCGCCGATCCCGCCCAGCTTCGAGGAACCGGAGGGCACGCCATGAATGACGTGGCCATCATCGACCAGTTCCTCAACACCTTCGCCACCTACATCGACTCGGGTTTCGGGCTGCTGCGCGGCGAAGTGGCGTTCCTCACGGCCACGCTGATCGTCATCGACATGACGATCGCCGGCCTGTATTGGGCCATGAGCCACGCCACCGGCCAAGGCGAGGACGTGATCGCCAAGATGCTGCGCAAGGTGCTCTACGTCGGTGCCTTCGCCTACATCCTCAACAACTTCAACTGGCTGGCCAGCATCGTGTTCCGCTCGTTCGCGGGGCTGGGCATCACCGCCACCGGCTCGGCCATCACGATGGAGAACTTCTTGCAGCCGGGCCGGCTCGCCAAGACCGGCATCGACGCCGGAGCGCCGATTCTGGAGCAGATCGGCGAGATGGCCGGCTTCCCCGAGGTGTTCGTGAACCTCGACCCCATCGTGGTGATGTTCCTCGCGTGGCTGGTCGTGGTGCTGTGCTTCTTCGTGCTGGCGATCCAGCTTTTCATCACGTTGATCGAGTTCAAGCTGACCACGCTCGCGGGGTTCGTGCTGGTGCCGTTTGCGCTCTGGAACAAGACCAGCTTTCTCGCCGAGAAGGTGCTGGGCAATGTCGTGGCCGCCGGCATCAAGGTGCTGGTGCTGGCCGTGATCGTCGGCATCGGCTCGGGCCTGTTCTCGCAGTTCCAAGTTCATCCCGCCGAGCCGAACATCGACCACGCGCTGGTCATCATGCTGGCCTCGCTCACCTTGCTGGCGCTGGGCATCTTCGGCCCTGGCATCGCCACGGGCCTCGTGTCCGGTGCGCCCCAGCTCGGCGCGGGCGCGATGGCCGGTGCCGCTGTCGGCGCAGCCGGAACGGCAGTGGCAGTCGGTGCTGCCGCGACGGGCGTGGGCGGTGCGGTGGCCGCTGGTGCCCGCATGGCGCCGGCCGCCGCCAAGCTGGCTGGCAGCGGTGCCGCGTGCCGCCACGTCGGTGGCTGGCAGCGCGAAGTCGGCGTTTCCAGGCCGGTTCCGCCGCAGCAGGCGGCGGTGCCAAGGGCGCGATGGCGGGCCTGGGCAACGTCGCCAAGACCGGCGCGCAGTCCGCCGGACGCGCTGCCGCATCCCGCGCTTCCGCTGCCGGGCAGCGCATGGCCGCGCCGTTCCGCGCTGGCTGGAACGGCGACGCTGGCGCGTCAGCCGGTCAGGCCGCTACGAGCGAAGCCCCCGCAGGCGCTGCCGCTGCACAGACGCCCGAGCAGCCCGCCTGGGCCAAGCGGCTGCAACGCCGCCAGCAACTCACCCATGCCGCGACCACTGCCGCCCACACGCTGCGCGGTGGCGATGGCGGCGGCTCCGGCCAAGGGCCGAGCCTGCGCGATTCCGACTCATAAGGAGAACTGACCATGCGATTCAAGAAACCGCAGGTGCGCTATGCCGACACGCCGCAGCCTGCCACGCCGTACCAAGCTGCCGGCCAGGTATGGGACGACCGTATCGGCTCGCCGCGCGTGCAGGCGAAGAACTGGCGCTTGATGGCGTTCGGGTGCCTGACGCTCGCGCTGCTGATGGCCGGCGGCCTGGTGTGGCGCTCGGCGCAGTCCATCGTCACGCCCTACGTCGTGGAGGTGGACAACGCGGGCCAGGTGCGCGCCGTGGGCGAAGCTGCCACGCCGTACCGGCCGGGCGATGCGCAGACGGCGCACCACATCGCGCGCTTCGTGACACTGGTGCGCTCGCTGTCCATCGACCCCATCGTCGTCCGCCAAAACTGGCTGGACGCCTACGACTACACGACCGACAAGGGCGCGGCCGTGCTCAACGACTACGCACGGGTCAACGACCCGTTCGCGCGCATCGGCAAGGAGTCGGTGACGGTGCAGATCACCAGCGTCGTGCGCGCCAGCGACACGTCTTTCAACGTGCGCTGGACGGAACGCCGCTACGTCAACGGCGCCGCGGCGGGCCTGGAACGGTGGACGGCGGTGGTGTCCATCGTGCTCCAGCCGCCGCGCACCGAAGAACGCCTGCGCAAGAACCCGCTGGGCATCTACGTCAACGGCCTGTCGTGGAGCCGTGAACTGGATTCTTCCGAAGGAGCAAAACCATGAACTCATCTTTCCGCTTTTACGCTTTGCAGTTGATGCTTGTTGCCCTGGCGGGCTGCGCCACGCAGGGCAAGCCGCCGCCGACCATCTCGCTCGATGAGCCAGTGCAGGCCGAGCCGCTGCCCGAGCCGCCCGCGCCGGTGGAGGTGGTGGCCGTGCCCGAGGTGCTGCCGATGCCGGCGCAGTTGATGCCGGTTCCCGGGGCCGAGGATGCCAAGCCCGGGCCCGAGCCGGCCGACGAGAAGGTGCGCGTCTCGCGCGCCAATGCCGAGGCGCGCGTCGCGCCCACGCGCGAGGGCTACGTCAACGCGATTCAGGTGTGGCCCTTCACCGATGGCGCGCTCTATCAGGTCTATGCGGCCGTGGGCCGCGTGACCGTGGTGTCGCTCCAGCCTGGCGAGGAACTGGTGACGGTGGCCGCCGGCGATACCGTGCGCTGGATCGTGGGCGACACGTCCAGCGGCGGCGGTGCCGACCTGCGTGTCAACGTGCTGGTGAAGCCCATCCGCTCGAGCCTGAAGACCAATCTGGTCATCACCACCAGCCGCAGGACGTACCTGCTGGAGCTGACTTCCACGGAAAAGACGTGGATGGCGTCGGTGTCCTGGGAGTACCCGCGCGACCGGATGCTGGCCTTGCAGCGCCAAGCGCAAGCGGCCAGCGCCGCCGCGCCGGTTGATAGCGGCCTGTCGCTGGAGAACCTGCGTTTCCGCTACGCGATCAGCGGCGGCAATCCGCCGTGGAAGCCGCTGCGCGCCTTCGACGATGGCGCGAAGGTCTATATCCAGTTTCCCGCAGGCATCGCGCAAGGCGATCTTCCGCCGCTGTTCGTGATTGGGCCGGAAGGTGACGGGCAACTGGTGAACTATCGGTTCCGCTCGCCGTACTACATCGTGGATCGCCTGTTCGGCGCGGCCGAGCTGCGCCTGGGCGGGGACAAGGGCGACGTGGTGCGGATCGAGCGCACGGATGGCGTGGCACGGAGGAATTGACCATGAGCCAGGACAACACCCCTGACCTTGCCACGACACAGGCGGGCAAGATCGCGCCCGAGGCGGTGGCGCTTCGCGCCCAGCCGCGTGCTGTGACCCGGTTGAACCGGCGCACGCTGGCCGTCCTCGTCGGCGGCCTGTCGGTCACCGTGCTCGGGGCCACGATCTGGTCGCTGCAACCGCAGCGGCGCGGCGCGGGCGAGCAGACCGAGCTTTACAACGTCGATCGCGTGAGCAAGTCCGAAGGGTTGGACGGCCTGCCGGCCGACTACTCGAAGCTGCCGCCGAAGGTGCCCGAGCTGGGGCCGCCGCTGCCGGGCGATCTTGGCCCGGCCATCGTGAACTCGCAGCAGCCGGCCGTGGCCGCTTACGCGGCCCCCAGCCACGATCCGAACGATGCCTTGCGCAAGGAGGCGGAAGCCGCAGCGGCTTCGTCGGTGTTCTTTCGCTCGGGCGGCCAGGGCCAGGCCGCCGCCACGGCCACGACGGCGCAGACGGCGCCGGGTGTGCCTGGTGCTGCCAACACGCTCGCGGCCTTCGACCCGCTCGCGGCTGGGCCGGCCTCGACGGCGGCCCAGCCTGCCGATCCGACAGCCGTGCAGAACCGGCAAGACCAGAAAGAGGCGTTCCTGAAAGACGGTTCCACGGCAACCCGCAATTCCGGCAATCTGACGCTACCGGCGTCGCCGTATCAGGTCATGGCCGGAACAGTGATCGCGGGCGCACTGATGACGGGCATCAAGTCGGATTTGCCGGGCGACGTGATCGCCACGGTGACGGAGCCGGTCTATGACACGGCCACGGGCAAGTTCCTGCTGATCCCGCAGGGGTCGCGCATCCTCGGGCGATACAACAGCCAAGTCAGCTACGGGCAGAGCCGCGTGCAGGTGGTATGGAACCGGGTCATCCTGCCCGACACGTCCTCGCTGACGCTCGACAACCTTGTGGGCACCGACCCGGCCGGCTATGCCGGCCTGGAAGACGATGTGGACTGGCATTGGAATCGCATCGTCGCGGGCGCCGTGCTGACAACGCTGCTGGGCGTAGGCGCCGAGCTGGCCGCGCCGGAGAACCGCCAGGACGGCAACCGCATCGTCATCGCCGGGCGCGACAGCGCCCAGGACAGCATCAATCAGGTGGGCCAGGAGATCACCCGACGCAACATGAACATTCAGCCGACGCTGACCACGCGGCCGGGCCTGCCGGTTCGCATCATCGTCAATCGGGATCTGGTGCTGCGCCCGTACCAGCCGCTGTTCTTCAACCGGGGAGCTTCGCAATGAGCACGAAGAAGTTGCGGCTCGGGCCGCTGCCCAAGACCGAGAACGTCAAGTTGACCTTTGCCTGCCCGGCCACCCTGAAAGCCGACCTCGACCGCTACGCCGCGCTGCACGCGCAGACGTATGGCGAGGCGGTCGATGCCGAGAAGTTGATCCCGCACATGCTGGAGGCGTTCATGGCAGGGGATCGGGGATTCAGGAAGGGCACCGCGACGCGGAGCGTGCCGTCCAAGCCGACATGATGGCCTCGAACGCTGTCCAGCGGCATCAATCGAACGCGCAGCCCAAGGCTGCGCGTTCTTCGTTCTGGATGCCGCCAAGAGCCGCTTGGGCTATGATGGGCGACAAGGCCCGCCGTTCCTCGGCAATCCAGCACGACACAGTGCGATGCGGCTTTCTCTCCCGACGCTCTTATGTGGCTCCTAGCCCACGCTGCCAAGCTTCTCCAAAGTGGCCTGAAAAAGAGCTAACCTACTGTCCCATATACGGTTTCAAGTCTTGCGTGGTTGGCACGAAAGACTTGACACCGGCACTTTTTTGTTTTCAGGCCGGCACTGCCAGGTGCCGGCTGTGCTGCGTCCAGGTATCTGTGCGCGGCCGTGACGCGGCGAGCGCCTCCCGTTAGGATGGAGGGCTGTCCCAAGGAATTCCATGTCGTCTGTAATGCCCCCGCTCGATCTTGATGATGCTTTTGCGCCGGTGCCCCCGGCGGACCAGCAAGTGGCGCAGCTGCGCGTGCCGCCGCACTCCATGGAGTCCGAGTCCAGCGTGCTGGGCGGCCTGCTGCTGGACAACAATGCCTGGGACCGTGTGGGCGATCTGCTCAACGACAGCGATTTCTACCGCCATGAGCACAAGCTGATCTACGAAGCCATCGGCAAGCTGATCAACGCCAGCAAGCCCGCCGACGTGATCACCGTCTACGAGCACCTGCAGGGCATGGGCAAGGCCGAGGAAATCGGCGGCCTGATGTACCTGAACCAGCTGGCGCAATATGTGCCCAGTGCCAGCAATATCCGCCGCTACGCGGAAATCGTGCGCGAGCGCGCCATCCTGCGCAAGCTGGTGACGGCCAGCGACGAGATCGCCACCAATGCCTTCAACCAGCAGGGCAAGACGGTGGAGCGCATTCTCGACGAGGCCGAGCAGAAGATCATGGCCATCGGCGAAGAAGGCGCGCGCAACAAGCAGGGCTTCCAGTCGCTGGACACGCTGGTGGTGGACCTGCTGGACCGCGTCCAGGAGATGGCCGACAACCCGATGGACGTGACCGGCGTGCCCACGGGCTTTGTCGACCTGGACCGCATGACTTCGGGCCTGCAGGCGGGCGATCTGGTGATCCTGGCGGCGCGCCCCTCCATGGGCAAGACCTCGTTCGCGGTGAACATTGCCGAGCATGTGGCGCTCAACGAAGGCTTGCCGGTCGCCATTTTCTCGATGGAAATGGGCGCGGCCCAGCTGGCCGTGCGTATCGTGGGTTCCATCGGCCGCGTCAACCAGGGCAATCTGCGTACGGGCAAGCTCAGCGACGAGGAGTGGCCGCGCCTGACCGAGGCCATCGAGCGCCTGCGCACGGTGAGCCTGCATATCGACGAAACGCCGGGCCTCTCGCCCACGGAGCTGCGCGCCAATGCGCGGCGCCTGGCGCGCACCTGCGGCAAGCTCGGGCTCATCGTGGTCGACTACCTGCAGCTGATGAGTGGCTCGGGGGCTGCCAGCGCCGACAACCGCGCCACCGAGCTGGGCGAGATCTCGCGGGGCCTGAAGATGCTGGCCAAGGAGCTGCAATGCCCGGTGATTGCGCTGTCCCAGCTCAACCGCTCGGTGGAGCAGCGCACCGACAAGCGTCCCATGATGTCCGACCTGCGGGAATCGGGCGCCATCGAGCAGGACGCGGACATCATCATGTTCATCTACCGCGATGACTACTACAACAAGGAGAGCAAGGAGCCGAATATTGCCGAGGTCATCATCGGCAAGCAGCGTAACGGCCCGACGGGCACGGTGAAGCTCTTCTTCCAGAAGAACCAGACGCGCTTCGAGAACCTGGCCCAGGGCTACGGCAGCGACGAGTATTAAAAGCATAGCTGCCAGTGCAGGTATTCTGGGAAATTCATAGATCTATGAATATGAAATCTATGAATGCCAGGCGCTGCCAGCTATGAAAAGAAGAGCCGGCATCGCCCAATAAAAAGCCCGCAGCGCTGAAACTGCGGGCTTTTGTTTTGGAGTGGCAATGCGCTATGCGGCCGTGCGCAGCACGTAAACCCCCAGGCCGATCACGCAGATGCCCAGGATGCCGCTGGCCCACGCCAGGCGCTGGGCGCCGGTGCGCAGCGCGCCCACCGTGGCCACGATCTGGGCATTCTGCTGGGCCAGCTTCTCGATGATCTCCAGCGACTGGCGCTGGGATTGCTCGAGCTGGGCCACGCGCTCTTCCAGGCCCTGGATCAGCAGCAAGGCCTGTTCGCCCGAGGACCGGGGCGGCGACAGGTGCTGGGCCGCCTGCTGTGCGGCATCGGCCTGCGCCTGGTGCTCTGCCTGGGCGTCCTTCTTCTTGAGCATGCCCTGGGCGGCCTTGACCACCTGGGGCGTGGCCTTGATCACATCCGCCCAGGGGACCATCTTGAGCGCGCTGATCCAGCTGATCGCCATGGCTTAGAGCACCTCGCTGGCAAAGTCCGCCAGGCGCGAGCGTTCGCCGCGCGCCAGGGTGATGTGGCCGCTGTGGGGCCAGCCCTTGAAGCGGTCCACCACATAGGTCAGGCCCGAGCTGCCTTCGGTCAGGTAGGGGGTGTCGATCTGCGCCAGGTTGCCCATGCAGATGATCTTGGTGCCGGGGCCGGCGCGCGTGATCAGCGTCTTCATCTGCTTGGGCGTCAGATTCTGGGCCTCGTCGATGATGACGTACTTGTTCAGGAAGGTGCGCCCGCGCATGAAGTTCATGCTCTTGATCTTGATGCGGCTGCGGATCAGCTCGTTGGTCGCCGCGCGCCCCCATTCGCCGGCATTGCCGCCGTCGCCCTTGGCCAGGAACTCGAGGTTGTCGTCCAGCGCGCCCATCCACGGACCCATCTTCTCCTCCTCGGTGCCGGGCAGGAAGCCGATGTCCTCGCCCACGCTCACCGTGGCGCGGGTCATGATGATCTCGGTGTAGCGGCGCTCGTCCAGCACCTGGGCCAGGCCCGCGGCCAGGGCCAGCAGCGTCTTGCCGGTGCCGGCCGTGCCGGTCAGCGTGACGAAGTCCACGTCCGGGTTCATGAGCAGGTTCATCGCGAAGTTCTGCTCGCGGTTGCGGGTGGAGACGCCCCAGACCGCATTCTTGGGGTTGCCGAAGTCGCGCAGCGTCTTGAGCACGGCCGTCCTGTCGCGGATCTCGGTCACGCGCATGTACAGGCTGGGCTCGCCGGGGCCTTCGTAGTAGACGAACTGGTTGATCATCAGCTGGTCCACGATGGCGCCACTGACGCGGTAGTAGGTGATGGCGCCTTCCTGCCAGCTTTCCACGTTCTTGCCGGCCTTGGCCCAGAAGTCGTGCGGCAGGGCCAGCACGCCGGCGTACAGCAGGTCGCCGTCGTCCAGCACCTTGTCGTTCTGGTAGTCCTCGGCGGCCAGGCCCAGGGCGCGCGCCTTGACGCGCATGTTGATGTCCTTGGACACCAGCACCACTTCGCGGTCGCTGTATTCGCCGCGCAGCGCGGCCACCACGCCCAGGATCTGGTTGTCGGCCTTGCCCTGGGGCAGGCCCTCGGGCAGGGCCGCGTCCAGCGGATGGGTCTGGAAGTACAGCGTGCCGGTGGCGCCCTTCTGGCCGGTGGCGTTGAGCGGCAGGCCCTTGTCCAGGCCGTCGGCCGGCTGGGAGGCCACGAGGGAATCCAGCGTGCGGCTGACCTGGCGGCCGTTGCGCGCCACTTCGGTCATGCCCTTCTTGTGGTTGTCCAGCTCCTCCAGCACCACCATGGGCAGGAAGATGTCGTGCTCCTCGAAGCGGAACAGGCTGCTGGGGTCATGCAGCAGCACATTGGTATCCAGCACGAACAGCGTCTTGGGCGCCGGGTGGCCGCCGCGCGCCTTGCGCCCCGACACCGGTGCGGCGGCCGGTGCAGGCTTGGCCGGGGCGGCTGGCGCAGCCGGCGTGGCCGGAGTCACGGCCGGGGCCTTGGCGGATTGGGGGGCGCTTCTGGTGCTGCGTGGCTTTTTGGCCGCAGCGCTGCCGGCAGCCGGCGCAGCAGCCGTTGCCGCGGCAGTCGATGCGCGGCGGGTACGTGTTTTGGCGGCAGCGCCGTTGGTCGCTGCGGGCGTGCTGTCGGAGATGGCGGCGGTTCCCAATGCGTCGTCGGTTTCCGCAGCACGGGTGGTGAGAAAGGCTTCTGCGGGGAGCTTGGCGGCACGGCGGCCGGGGGCGGGAGGCAGGGGCATAGTGGACGAACCGTTCCTCAACAAGGATCAAAAAGCACAAAGCCGCCTGGAAACCGAGGCGGCTTTGTGTGGGTGAAAAGGAAAAACTGCGTAGCACTGAGGCATTGCCCCATTATGCATAGCCCGGTGGGCGCTCAGGCCGGATTTCCGATTCTTTGCGGGGCGGCGGCGCTGTTAAAGACGGTGAAACATTGCGGGTGCAGGTGTTTCGCCGCCGTGCCGCGTCCGGTGGCAGGGACTCAGGCGACCTTCTTGTCCTGGGCCTTGATGGCCTTCACGGCCTTGAGCACCTCGTCCACATGGCCGGGGACCTTCAGGCCGCGCCATTCCTGCACCAGCAGGCCGTCGGGGCCGACCAGGAAGGTGGAGCGCTCGATGCCCTTGACCTTCTTGCCGTACATGATCTTGTTCTTGACCACGCCGAACATGTGGCACATTTTCTCTTCGGTGTCGGCAATCAGCTCGAACGGCAGTTCGAGCTTGGCCTTGAAGTCGTCGTGCGACTTCATGTTGTCGCGCGAAACCCCGAACACGGTGGCGCCAGCTTTCACGAAATCCTTGTATTTATCGCGAAACTGCATTGCTTCCGTTGTACAACCGGGCGTATTGTCCTTGGGGTAAAAATACAGGATCAGAATCTGGCCCGTGTGGGAGGTGTTGGTCACCTTGATCCCGCCGGTAGCGTTGGCTTCAAATTCAGGAAGGGGTTTGTTGACAACGATCGCCATGCGCTTGTATCTCTCGGGTGTAGTCGTTGAAATGCCGAAGGCGCCTTTGTGTCGTTGCGTATTCTTGTTTTTATCGACCAGCCAAGGCGCCCCCAACCGCAACCAGCGATTTTACCCTGAAATACGTATTCCCCCTATTGAGGGGCGAGGAGTCTACTCCAGAAGTAGGGCTGCAATCACATTGCGGCCTTCTCCGGCAAGGATGTTGTAGGTGCGGCACGCCGAATGCGTGTCCATGGTTTCCAGCCCCATGCGCTTTTCCATCAGCGGTTTGAGCCAGGCCGGCGGCGGAAAGCGGTTGCGCGCGCCGCTGCCGAAGATGATGACCTCGGCGTCGAGCCGAGCCAGCTCCTCGAAGTGGGCGGGCGTGAGGTCCTCGAAGCGCGCGCAGTTCCACTCCTGGAGCAGGCCGCGCGCGCCCACGATCAGGCTGTGCTCGTGGTTTTGCTGGTCCACCGCAATCCAGCCCGGGCCGTAGCCGGTGATGGATTGCGCTTCGAATTTGTCGGCCTGGAGTTTCATGGCGTTCGGGTGCGCAGACGGCGCGGCGCACGCAAGGTGGTTGGGGTGTGGCAGGAGGCCGGCGGCCGCGTGCGCCGGCGCAAAAGGCGTCCGCATGTTCGCTGGTCTCCATGCAGCCAGGGTGGGGACCTTGCTGCAATGCGGAACTGTGGTCAAATTATAGGTTTCACCGTGGCGTGCAGTGCGCCGTGGCGTGCCTCAAAACCCTTTCCTCCTATCTTGAGCATGAAGACCGTTCAAAAATCCGCAAAACTAGCCAACGTCTGTTATGACATCCGCGGGCCCATCATGGACGCGGCCAAGAAGATGGAGGAGGACGGCCAGAAGATCATCAAGCTCAACATCGGCAATCTGGCCGTGTTCGGCTTCGACGCCCCCGAGGAAGTGCAGCAGGACATGATCCGCAACCTGCCCAACTCGGCCGGCTATTCCGACAGCAAGGGCATTTTCGCGGCGCGCAAGGCCGTGATGCACGAAACCCAGCGCCAGGGCATCAAGGGCGTGACGCTGGACGACATCTTCCTGGGCAACGGCGCCTCGGAGCTGATCGCGCTGGCCACCAACGCGCTGCTGGACAACGGGGACGAGATGCTGCTGCCCGCGCCCGACTATCCGCTGTGGACGGCTGTGACCAGCCTGTCCGGCGGCACGCCCGTGCACTACCTGTGCGACGAGGCCAACGGCTGGATGCCGCGCCTGGACGACATCCGCGCCAAGATCACGCCGCGCACCAAGGCCATCGTGGTCATCAACCCCAACAACCCCACGGGCGCGCTGTATTCCAGGGAGCTGCTGCTGGAGATCGTGCAGATCGCCCGCGAGCACGGCCTGGTGATATTCGCCGACGAGGTCTACGACAAGGTGCTGTACGACGATGTCAGGCACACGCCGCTGGGCAGCCTGTCCACCGATGTGCTGACCATCACCTTCAACTCGCTGTCCAAGGCCTACCGCAGCTGCGGCTACCGCGCCGGCTGGATGGTGATCTCGGGCGACAAGAAGCCCGCCCGGGACTACATCGAGGGCCTGAACATGCTTTCGAACATGCGCCTGTGCGCCAATGTGCCGGGCCAGTGGGCGGTGCAGACGGCGCTGGGCGGCCACCAGAGCATCGACGAGCTGGTCAGGGAAGGTGGCCGCCTGCGGGTGCAGCGCGATCTGGCCTGGGAGATGATCAACGCCATTCCGGGCGTGTCCTGCGTCAAGCCCCAGGCGGCGCTGTACATGTTCCCGCGCCTGGACCCCGCGGTCTATCCGATCCAGGACGACCAGGAGTTCTTCCTCGAGGTGCTGCAGGAAACCAAGGTCATGCTGGTACAGGGCACGGGCTTCAACTGGCCCGAACCCGACCACTTCCGCATCGTGTTCCTGCCGCACGAGGCGGACCTGCGCGAGGCCATCAACCGCCTGGCCGCCTTCCTGGCCAGGTACCGCCAGCGCCACGGCACGGACAAGCCCCGCGCCGCGCAGCTGCAGCAGCCCAAGGTTGCCAAGGTGGAGAAGGCGGCCTAGGAATCCTGGAGCTTGCGCCCACAAGAAGGAAGAAGGCGCCAGAGCCGTTCTTCAAGGCAAAGGTCTTGCCTGCATCCGGTGGGCGCAAGCCGTGAATCTTTTTTCGATAGCTGAAGGCGCTTGACTGGCAAGCGCCGAAGCGTGTTTTACCTCTGAAGTTTATGAAACCAATCCAAGTAGGCCTGTTGGGCATTGGCACCGTGGGTAGCGGTACTTTCAATGTGCTGGAACGCAACCAGGACGAGATTCGCCGTCGCGCGGGCCGTGGCATTGAGATTGCCATGGTGGCCGACTTGGATACGGCCCGCGCCAAGAGCGTGGTCGGCGACAAGGCCAAGGTGGTGGGCGATGCGCGCGAGATCATCGCCAATCCCGACATCGACGTGGTGGTGGAGCTGATCGGCGGCTACGGCATCGCCAAGGCCCTGGTGCTCGAAGCCATCGCGGCCGGCAAGCACGTGGTCACCGCCAACAAGGCGCTGCTGGCCGTGCACGGCACGGAAATCTTCAAGGCCGCCGCCGAAAAGGGCGTGATCGTGGCCTTCGAGGCGGCTGTGGCCGGCGGCATCCCCATCATCAAGGCGCTGCGCGAAGGCCTGACGGCCAACGAGATCCAGTGGGTGGCCGGCATCATCAACGGCACGACCAACTTCATCCTGTCCGAGATGCGCGACAAGGGCCTGGACTTCGACGTGGTGCTCAAGGAAGCCCAGCGCCTGGGCTACGCCGAGGCCGACCCCACCTTCGACATCGAAGGCGTGGACGCCGCCCACAAGGCCACCCTGATCAGCGCCATTGCCTTCGGCATCCCGGTGCAGTTCGACAAGGCCTATGTGGAAGGCATCACCAAGCTGTCCGCGGCCGACATCCGCTATGCCGAGCAACTGGGCTACCGCATCAAGCTGCTGGGCATCACCAAGCGTGCCGACAAGGGCATCGAGCTGCGCGTGCACCCGTCGCTGGTGCCGGCCAAGCGCCTGATCGCCAACGTGGAAGGCGCGATGAACGCCGTGGTCGTGTATGGCGACGCCGTGGGCGCGACCCTGTACTACGGCAAGGGTGCGGGCTCCGAGCCCACGGCATCGGCCGTGATCGCCGACCTGGTGGACATCGCCCGCCTGCACGACGCCGACCCGGCCCACCGCGTGCCGCCGCTGGCCTTCCAGTCCCACACGCTGGGCGCCGCCGGCAAGGACCTGCCCGTGCTGCCCATGGGCGAAGTCGTGACCAGCTACTACGTGCGCATCCGCGTGTCCGACGAGGCCGGCGTGCTGGCCAAGATCACCGGCCTGCTGGCCGAAGCCGGCATCAGCATCGATGCCGTGCTGCAGCGCGAAGCCGACGAGGTGGGCGGCGAAGGCTCGACCCAGACCGACCTGATCATCCTCACGCACGACACCCGCGAAGGCAATATGGACGCCGTGCTGGCGCAGATCCAGGGCCTGCCCACGGTGCTGGCGCCCATTACCCGCATCCGCAAGGAAGAACTCAACTGAGAAAGCCCATGCGCGATCGCACTCGAGCCGGAACCCTTCCCGTCCAGTGCGATTCGCGCACCGGCCTTCCCTCCAGAGGCTGGCGCCCCGTGGCGCTGGCCTTTTCCGTTTCTGTGGCTGGCGCAGCCGTAGCCGCGCCCGTGGATGTCTATCGCGGAACGCTCGGCGGCTCCGAGGTGGTGATGGAGCTGGGCAGGCCCCAGGCCGACGGTTCGCGCCAGGGACGCTATTTCTACCGCCGCCATGGCGTGGATATTCCGCTCCAGGGGCCCCTCAATGCGCTGGCCGAGGCGCAGCCGCTCACACCGGAGCTGACGGAAAAGCTGGGCAAGGATGCGCCGCTGTTCACCGATGCCAGCCAGCGCGCCGTGGTCTGGAGCCTGCAGCCGCAGGGCGACGGCCTGAGCGGCGAATGGGTGGATCACATTCATGGCAAGAAACTGCCGCTGAGCCTCCGGCGCATTGCGCACTACGATCCCGAAAGGATTGCGCCGCAAGGCGTGGAAGCGGTGACCCAGGCCATCGTGCAAGGGGCTGGCAGCAGCATCTCGCAAGGCGTTGCCATCAGCGAGCAGACCACGCCCTATGACTATTTGCGCGTTGCCGGGCAGCCGCTGGAGCGAGGCCGGGAAGTGGTGATTGCGCAGGATCTGGCCTGGCAGCCCGTGCGCGACGCCCGTACCAGGCTCTGGTACCCGCGCCTTACCCGCCATCCCGATGCCCGGATTCTGGCCCGGACCAATGCCCTGCTGGAGCAGCGCCACTGGGCCATGAGCCTGGAAGCGCTGGGCTGCCGCGCTTCCCTCTATCTGAACCTCGGGCCGGCGGCGGGCTCGCTGGGCAATTATGAAAACGAGCAAATCCAGGTCACGTATCTGAGCAAGGCCCTGATGAGCGTGGTCGAGTCGGGGTCTACCGATTGCGGCGGCGCCCATCCCAACAATCATTACGACCCGTTTGTGCTGGATTTGCTGCGAGGCGGCTACATGGACTTCACGCGGCTGCTCAAGGGGGCCAAATATGGCGAGTACAAGCTGGAGTACGGCGATCGCTTCCTGCGTTTTCTGGACAAGGCAGCGCGCAGGCATGCCGGAGATGACAACGATTGCACCGGCCTGCTGCCCCAGTACATGGCGCCGATGTTCGACAAGCCCGACAGGATGAGTTTTGTGATTTCCGGCATAGGCCATGCCATGGGGGTGTGCCTGGGCAGCGGCGTCAGTGTTCCGTTCAAGGACCTGAGGCCCTATGTCAGGCCGGGGGCGGAGCGCTACCTGCAGCCTTGACCCTGCACCCGGCGCGGGACGAGGCAACGGCGTTGGCCGGTCTCTGCATTGGCGCACGGTGGCTTCGGGCCCGCTGACCGATAATGGAGGGCTTGGCGGCATGACACCTGCCCGTTTGGCTGCCCGTTCTGAAGACTGTTTTTGACGAGTTCGAGATGCTGTACCTGTCCACCCGCGGTCATGCCGACCGCAAGCGTTTCTGCGACATCCTGCTCGAAGGCCTGGCGCCCGATGGCGGCCTGTACCTGCCCGAGCACTACCCACGCATCGACGACGCCCAGCTGACCCGGTTGCGCCAGACGCTGGCCACCCAGGGCTATGCGGCCCTGGCCTTCGAGATCCTGTCGCTGTACATCGACGACATTCCGGCCGACGACCTGCGCGCCCTGTGCGCCAAGACCTATACCAGGGAAACCTTCGGCACCGATGCCATCGTGCCCGTGCGCCAGCTCGAGGGCCATCTGCTGATCGAAGCCCTGTCCAACGGCCCCACGCTGGCCTTCAAGGACATGGCCATGCAGCTGCTGGGCAACCTGTTCGAGTACGAACTGGCCCGCCGCGGCGAGGAACTCAACATCCTGGGCGCCACCAGCGGCGACACGGGCAGCGCGGCCGAGTACGCCATGCGCGGCAAGAAGGGCGTGCGCGTGTTCATGACCAGCCCCAACGGCCGCATGAGCCCTTTCCAGCAGGCGCAGATGTTCAGCCTGCAGGACGAGAACATCCACAACATCGCCATCGAGGGCGTGTTCGACGACTGCCAGGACATCGTCAAGGCGGTCAGCAACGACCACGCCTTCAAAGCGAAGTACAAGATCGGCACCGTCAACTCCATCAACTGGGCGCGCCTGCTGGCCCAGGTGGTGTACTACTTCGCGGGCTATCTGCAGGCCACGAAGAGCAATGCCGAAAAGGTCAGCTTCACCGTGCCCAGCGGCAACTTCGGCAACATCTGCGCCGGCCACGTGGCGCGCCAGATGGGCCTGCCGATTGCAAAGCTGGTGGTGGCCACCAACGAGAACGACGTGCTCGACGAGTTCTTCCGCACCGGCGTCTACCAGGTGCGCGGCGCGGCCCACACCTACGAGACTTCCAGCCCGTCCATGGATATCTCCAAGGCCAGCAACTTCGAGCGCTTCGTGTTCGATCTGGTCGGCCGCGACGGCGCGCGCACCAAGGCCCTGTTTGCCGATGGCGTGGCCCGCGAAGGCAAGTTCGACCTGAGCCGGGATCCGGCCTTCCAGAACGCTGCGGCGCAATACGGCTTTGTTAGCGGCAAGAGCACGCATGCCGACCGCCTGGCCACCATCAAGGACTGCTACGAGCGCCTGGGCCAGATGATCGATACCCACACGGCCGACGGCGTGAAGGTCGCGCGCGAGCATCTGGGCGCGGAGCCCATGCTGGTGCTGGAAACCGCCCTGCCCATCAAGTTCGCAGCGACCATCGAGGAGGCGCTGGGCCGCCAGCCCGACCGTCCGGCCAAGTTCGACGGCATCGAGTCGCTGCCCAAGCGCGTGGTCGTCATGGCGGCCGATGCCGAGAAAGTCAAGGACTTCATCGCGGAACACTGCCGCTGATCTGCGCCGCCCGAGGAGAAAGCACCTGAAGCCTGGCTGCAGGTGCTTTTTCTTTTTGGGTGAAAATGGCTGCTAGCGCTTGATGGGAAAGCGTGGGAAGCTATCAAAAAAAGAGGGTTCATGTCGCCAACCATTGCCATGCAGGCGCCGGCCAAAGCGAGGTCGGCATGAAGGTCATCGGCTTTGCCGGATATTCGGGCTCGGGCAAGACCACGCTGGTCGAAGCCGTGGTGGCGCTGATGCGCGAGCGCGGCCTCAGGGTATCCGTGGTCAAGCATGCCCACCACCGCTTCGACGTGGACCGCGAAGGCAAGGACAGCTGGCGCCACCGCGAAGCGGGTGCGTACGAGGTGCTCCTGGCATCGGACCGCCGGCTGGCGCTGATGCGCGAGTTCGAGCAACCCATGGAGCTGTCGGTGCACGACATGCTGGCCGAGCTCGATCCCCGCGTCGACTGGGTGCTGGTCGAAGGCTTCAAGCATGGCGACGTGCCCAAGATCGAGGTCTGGCGCGAACAGCCCGACCGCGTGGAGCAGGGCAAGCGCACCGGGCCCCTGTACCCGCACGACGCGCGCGTGCTGGCCGTGGCCACCGATGCGCCCCAGGCCCTGCCCGTGCCGCCGCGCCAGCCCGTGCTGGACCTGAACCGGCCCGCGCAGGTGCTGCAATGGCTGTTGGAGCAGGGCGAACAGCTGGCGTATGCGCAGCGCCCGCAAGTTTTGGAGAAATAAGCGAATGCAAGTTCAGAGAAAACCGCTCAAACCCCTGGACCAGGCCCTGCAGGAGCTGCTGGCGCATGCCCAGGCCCGGCCCGACGTGGAGCTGGTGGACACCTTCGATGCCGACGGCCGCGTGCTGCTGCAGGACGCCGTCTCGCCGCTGCAGGTGCCGCCCCAGGACAACTCCGCCATGGACGGCTATGCCCTGCGCGCAGCCGACTGGGAAGCCGATCTGCCCTTGCCCGTTTCCCAGCGCATTCCGGCCGGCACTTCGCCCGCGCCCCTGGCCCCGGCCTCGGTGGCCCGCATCTTCACGGGCGCGCCCGTGCCCGCCGGCGCTGACGCCGTGGTCATGCAGGAAGACTGCGAAGGGGTGGAAGACGGCCGCGTGCGCATCAAGGCCCGGCCCCAGGCCGGCCAGTGGATTCGCCGCGCCGGCGAGGACATCACCCTGGGCGCGACGGTGATTGCCGCCGGCACGCGCCTCACGCCCGCCCACCTGGGCCTGGCCGCCAGCATGGGATTTGCCCGCCTGCAGGTGGCGCGCAAGCCGCGCGTGGCCCTGTTTTCCACGGGCGACGAACTGGTCATGCCCGGCACCGTGGCCCCGCAGGACATGAAGCCCGGCAGCATCTACAACAGCAACCGCTTCTTCCTGCGCGCGCTGCTGCTGCGCATGGGCTGCGAGGTGACGGACCTGGGCATCGTCCCCGACGACCGCCAGGCCACCATCGACGCCCTGGCCCGGGCGGCCGCCGGCCATGACCTGATCGTCACCAGCGGCGGCGTCTCGGTGGGCGAGGAAGACCATATCAGGCCCGCCGTGCAGCAGCTGGGCCAGCTTGACCTGTGGCAGATCGACATCAAGCCCGGCAAGCCCTTTGCCTACGGCCGCGTCAACCGCAGCGAGGAGGGCGCGGGTTTTGCCCACTTCATCGGCCTGCCGGGCAATCCGGTCTCCAGCTTCGTGACCTTCCAGGTGCTGGTGCGGCCCTTCCTGCTGCGCCTGCAGGGCGTGGACAACGTGCTGCCGCGCGGCATGCCCGCGCGTGCCGACTTTGCCCTGCCCAAGGCCGACCGGCGCCGCGAATTCCTGCGCGTGCGCTACAACGCGCGGGGCGGGCTGGAACTGTTTGGCAACCAGAGCTCGGGCGTGCTGACCTCGGCCGCCTGGGGCGACGGCGTGGTGGACAACCCGGCCGGCACCACGATCGCCGAGGGCGATACCGTGCGCTTCATTCCTTTTGCGGAGCTGATGGCATGACGACGAGCTTGAAAACAATCACCGTGCGCTATTTCGCCTCCATCCGCGAAGCCATGGGCACGGGCAGCGCCACGCTGCAGACTGCGGCCGCCACCGTGGGCGCGCTGCGCGAGGAACTGATGGCCCAGAGCGGCGCGGCCGCCACCGCGCTCACCCACGGCAAGGCCGTGCGCATGGCGCTGAACCAGGCCATGTGCGATGGCGATGCCGAAATCCGCAGCGGCGACGAAGTGGCGTTTTTCCCGCCGGTGACGGGCGGGTAACTGCGCAGCTGTAAAGCTCCTGCTACCGCCTCGGATCTGCAGGGGCCGGCAAGGTGGTGAATTGCCGGCAGCACTGCGGTTCAACCTGCCAATAGAAAAAGCGCTTCTGGTGAGCGCTTTTTTTCCAGAAATGACAGGCGTTTGGCTTATGCCGTCTGGAAGGCTGACGTGATCGGTTTGCACCTGGGCTGGTGATGGGCTGCAATCGGCCAGGAGCAGCCAGTCGCCAGTGGCTGCTTTCTAGCAACTCAAAAGCGCGATGTAAGCTCACTACAGATGCTTAATTTGCAAATCTGAAAAGTGAGCATTCGTGCCGAGCACGCATAAGTGTATTAATTTGAATTAATCTTGGAACAGTTCCATCCAAGTCGGAGTACTGAGGTGCTCGGTAACCGTGTAGATCCGAGCGTCCGATGCCTGCGCAGCTCCACCGATATGGTGATGGACTTTCGGACGCAGCCCGTCCATCAACTTTTTGCCGTGTGCGTGTGCGAACGACACCGGTGTTAGACCGTTGGCCGGAAGGAATCCTTGGATAGGCGGAGCGTTGTTCGGCATTCCTGACGCTGCCCATTCAGGCTTGCCACGTTTTCGCGGAGCTTCATAGAGTGTCACGCGAATCTGCTCGCGCGCTACACGCGCAGCGTTGACAAGATCGTCGCGTCTGAGTGCAGCCACATCCGCTATCGCAGCGTCTATCAGTTCGGGAGCGAGCTCCACGAAGACCGCCTTTAGGTGAGCAGGTTGAGCGAACGAATGCTCCACATCGTTGAGCGGAGTAAAGACCTCTTTGACTCGTTCGACGCCATTACGTTGCCGTTCAGCCTCTGCGGTGGAAAGCTCAAACTGCATTTCCTGCTCGGTCCGGAAATCGCGATCTCGGTGCAGAATTATTCGAGCATCTGGGCGCATGTCTGTAATCATGCTTGCCAGAAGCCTGGCTGCCGGAAGATTTCCGCAACCATTGTATGAAAGCACTGCAAGGGTATCCGGGGCTCCGTTGGACTTTGCCAGAACAGTCACTGGCTGTGTCAGTTTATCCTCGGTCATGAGGATCACGGGCCTTGCGGGGTCAAACGCATCGGCACCTGCTGAGAGCGCACCGAGTGCCATCAAGATTGGGATGGCGGGTCTCCGTGCTGCGTCAACCGGGACTTTGGCACCGCCGCTCATCCAAACAACTGCAGCATCCGAATCGTACATGAGTCGCTGAATCAGTTGCGGCGAATGACTGGCAAAGAGAATACGAGTCCCCGTCGCTGCAGCCACCCCTTTCAGCGCATCGTAGAGGCGCCCTTGGCTGTCTGCATGCAAGTGCGCATCTGGCTCATCAAGAAGGAGGAGGGGCGGCGCATAAAAGCAGGTGTACGCAATGATTTGAATGACCTGAAGCATCCCCGTTGAAGCCATGTCGAGGGGGACGCGTGACCCGCTGAATTCAACCTCTACTTTGACATGTCTGTCGCGCTGCGGGTTGTGGTCTACGATGACTCGGCAGCCTGCATAGCATCGATCCAAAAGTGTCGAGAAGGTCTGCCAGCCGCTGTCAAGGGGAAGAAGGGAAATTTCTCTGCCTTGTCTCCAGGCTGCCCTAGCCATCTCGTCCAGCCCGCGAGTGAACAAGTGGTCAAGCACAGTTCGCAAGTAGAGATTAGCGTCGCCATGCATAACGGCAGCGTCCATCGCTCCCTTGGTTCGCCACTCTTCTCGCACCGGGATGCCTGAAAGGCCAGGGGTGAGGATGGAAAAGGGGCGGTCAGGGTCTGCTAGCACCTCGGCCAAGTCGTCGTCCCCAATGCGAGTTATGGCGATGTTGGCGTTCTTTCCGCGACGGACTTCGATGGTGAGTTGTTTTATAGCGCCCGTGTCTAGGTCGACGCCGCCATAGGCTATTGAGAAGCCGCGAGTTTGGGTTGCTGGCAAGCCGCGCCGTAAGTCGAGCAGTCGATCAGTTGGTCTAAAGAGGACAGCATCATTCGCAACTGTGCCTTCAAACTCAAATTTGCCGTTTGCTTTTCTACGAAATGCAGCTTGCAGAATTGAGATGCCTAACTGTGCCGCCTGAAGTGCGCTGCTTTTGCCGCTGGTGTTGCCGCCCACCAAAGCAGTGATAGGTTGAAGATCAACTTCAAGCGATTCGATTTGTTTGAAGTGTTTGACGGTGATTTTGTCGAGCCGGATTCTAATTTTTCTACTCCCCAAGAATGGGAGGCATCTTAATCGCTGGGGGGTATCTAGCACGCCCATCACCCGTGACATCGATGCGACATTCTCTCTCCGCAAACGTCCGGTTTCGGGCAGCTTGAAGCCCAGGTCGAATGCCTGCTCTGGGTCGAATGCCGCCATCAAGCCAGCTCTGTCCAATAGCAGCAGAGACACGTTTCCAAGGCAACACTCTCCATGGCCTGGGCGCCGTACCGTCCAGAGCGTTTAACGCCAGGCCTCTTCCCGCCAGCACCCAGCACACAAGAAAGCTCCATCCCGACCGTGGGACTACCTACCAGGGTTAACCCATGGGTATTTTTGTCGCGGTGGCGACTTTCGTTGCAGAGAATGCAGCGCTTCTTTAAGCAAGAAAGCGTTGAACTCATGACAACTCACGTCAATATGGAGGAGACCCGCTCGGCGCGCTTTGCCATGCGCTGTGCGAGCTGGGCGGAAAAGTGGTTCCCCGATTCCTGGGTGTTCGCCGTGGTCGGCATCTTCATCGTGGTGCTGGCGGCGTTTGCGATCGGCGTGCCGGCGCAGGAGACCAGCAAGGCCTTCGGCAAGGGCTTCTGGAGCCTGATTCCCTTCACCATGCAGATGGCCTTTGTGGTGATCGGCGGCTATGTGGTGGCCAGTTCCAGGCCGGCGTCCCGGCTGATCGAGGCGCTGGCGCGCGTGCCGGGCAACGGACGCACGGCCGTGGCCTGGGTGGCTTTTGTGTCCATGACGGCTTCGCTGCTCAACTGGGGGCTGAGCCTGGTCTTCGGCGGCCTGCTGGCCAAGGCGCTGGCGCGCCGCACCGACCTGAAGATGGACTACCGTGCCGCGGGCGCCGCAGCCTATCTGGGCCTGGGCGCCGTGTGGGCGCTGGGCATCTCGTCCTCGGCCGCGCAGCTGCAGGCCAATCCGGCCAGCCTGCCTGCGGGCATTCTGAACATCACCGGCGTGATTCCGTTCACGCAGACCATCTTCATGTGGCAGTCGGGGGCCATGCTGGCCGTGCTGATGCTCGCCTCCATCGTCGTGGCCTATGTCACCGCGCCCAGCGACCGCAATGCGCGCGACGCGGCCAGCTGCGAGGTGGATACTGCCGTGGAAGTACATTCCGTGGCCCGGCCCACGCGCCCTGGCGAGTGGCTGGAATACAGCCCGCTGCTCATCATCTTCCTGGTGCTGCTGGCCGCGGGCTGGATGGTGGAGGAGTTCCGCAGCAAGCCCTTCATCCAGGCGATCTCGGGGCTGAATACCTACAACCTGATCTTCCTGATGGTGGGCGCGCTGCTGCACTGGCGCCCGCGCAGCTTCCTCGACGCGGTCTCGCGCGCGGTGCCCACCACCACGGGCGTGCTGATCCAGTTCCCGCTGTACGGCGCCATCGCGGCCATCATGACCGAGGTCAAGGGCGCGGACGGGGCCACCATCGCCCACCACATCTCCACCTTCTTCACGCAGGTGGCGTCGCACGATACCTATGCGCTGCTCATGGGCGTGTACTCGGCCGTGCTGGGCTTTTTCCTGCCCTCGGGCGGCGGCAAGTGGATCATCGAGGCGCCCTATGTGATGCAGGTGGCCAACGACCTGCACTACCACCTGGGCTGGGCCGTGCAGATCTACAACGCGGCCGAGGCGCTGCCCAATCTGATCAACCCCTTCTACATGCTGCCGCTGCTGGGTGTGCTGGGCCTGAAGGCGCGCGATCTGGTCGGCTTCAGCTTTGTGCAGCTGCTGGTGCATATCCCGCTGGTGCTGTTCCTGCTATGGTTCCTGGGCCAGACCCTGAGCTATATCCCGCCCGTCATGCCATGAGCGAAAAGAAAACCTCCACCCACGCCGTCAATGCCGAGATCAGCGCGCGCACGCGCCAGGCCCTGTCCGAAGCCCGCGCGCGCGGCGTCAAGCTCGGCACGGCCGGCGCGGCCAATATCCGCGCCACGGTGGAAAGGCGCAAATCGGCGGCCGACGCCTTTGCCAAGCAGCACGAGGCCTTGTTTGCCGAGCTGCAGGCCAAAGGGCTCACCCATCGCGCCATGGCGGCCGAACTCAACGCACGCGGCATTGCGGCGGCCAAGGGCGGCGAATGGACGCACGGGCAGGTGCAGCGCATGCTGGACCGCTACGCGGGTTGGAAGGCTGCGCAGGCGGGAGAGGCCTGATCTCCCTCTCCCATGAAAAAAGCCGTGCGGTGGAAACTGCACGGCTTTTGTTTTTATAGCTGCTTGCGCTTTATGAGTAAGCGTTTGAGGCTGATCTGAATCTTATTGCGGGTCGATGGCCGGCAATTGCGGCGCACGCCACTCCAGCAGCTCGGCCAGGCGCTGCACGATCCAGCCGGCCTCGGTCGGGCTGACCACCGAGCCTTGAGCGGCCAGGCCGGCATGCATGCCCAGCAGCACCTGCTCCTCGGAGGAGTTGCCCGAGTGGTACAGGGTCTGAGCCTGCTCCACGAGATGGCAGGCCAGGTCTTCGCACAGCTCGTAGCGGGCCACCACCTCGCCGATGGGCGCGGACAGCTTGCCGCTGCGGGTGCGGAACAGCTCGGCAAAGCTGGGCGGGGGCTGGATCTGGCTGGTGTCGTCCATCGCGCGGCTCCTCAGCTGGGCTCGAACAGGCGCTCGAAGCGAGCCAGGTCCTCGGCCAGCTCGCAGGTGATGAGCTGGCCCGACTTGTTGTCATGCTTGCGGTGCGCGGCGAACAGCGTGGCCCTGCCCTTGAAGTTGTAGTCGGGCAGGTGGATCAGCTCATAGGGGTAGGGCACAAAGAGCTGGAATTCGAAAATCATCCGGTGCTCGTTGCGCGGCGAGGGGTACAGCGTGTACTCCGGCAAATTGATGGTTTGTGTGGCCATGGCGCAATGCTAATGCGGCCCATGTGTCCATGCAGGCCTGCGACAATGCGGGCATGACTGCCTCGCGTGTTTCCATCCAGACCCAGGACTTCGACCTCTCGGCCGAGATTGCCGCCTTGCGCGCGGGCGATGCGCGCGTGGGCGCCGTCTGCAGCTTCGTGGGCACGGTGCGCGACCGCAACGAGGGCGATGCCGTCTCCAGCATGGAGCTGGAGCACTACCCGGGCATGACCGAAAAATCCATCGAGGCCATCATCGACGAAGCCGTGCAGCGCTTCGGCATCTACGGCGCGCGCGTCATCCACCGCATCGGCCTGCTGCAGCCCATGGACCAGATCGTGCTCGTGGCCGTGACCAGCGCGCACCGCGGCAAATCATTTGAGGCCTGCGAATACATCATGGACTATCTCAAGTCCCTGGCGCCGTTCTGGAAAAAGGAGCAGACGGAGCAAGGCGCGCGCTGGGTGGACGCGCGCGTGAGCGACGAACACGCGCTGGCGCGCTGGAAGTAACTCTATGAATTGATAGCTGGCAGCGCTGTTATTCATTGGGCTTCGGATATGAAGCTGTTGGAAGCCAAATACCGATGCGCGAGGACAGCTATGCTTTTTGCAAACCAGCCGTCTGCAGCCAGCGCGGCGGCCTGAACACCAGCACATTGCCGGCCATCGCCAGCAGCAGGCCCAGCACGCCCGGCGGCGTCCACTCGTAGCCTTCGGCCACGGCCGAAATATTGAGCGCCACGATGGGAAACAGCACCGTGGCATAGGCGGCCTTCTCGGGTCCCAGCCGCCCCACCAGCGTGAGATAGGCGGTAAAGGCGATCACCGAGCCCGGAACGGCCAGATAGACCAGTGCGCCCCCATAGCGCCAGCTGGCATCGAAAGTCCAGGGCAGGCCGGCCGCCAGTGCATAGGCGGCCAGCAGCAGCGTGCCGGCCAGCATGCCCCAGGCATTGGTGTGCAGCGGCCTGTAGCCCAGGGCCTGCAGCGAGGCCGAGAGCATGTTGCCGCAGGAAAAGCACAGTGTGCCGCCCAGCGCCCAGGCCAGCCCCTGCCAGCTTGCGTGCCTACCTTGCTGCAGCTCGGGCCAGAACAGCACGGCCAGGCCTGCCAGGCCCAGCACGCTGCCGGCCAGCACATGGGGCGCCAGCCGGCGCCCGTAGAGGAGGCGCGCGAGCAGCGCATTCCAGATGCTGGCGCTGGAGAACACCACGGCGGCCAGGCCGCTGGCCAGGGTCTCGCTGGCATGCATGAAGCAGACGAAGTTCAGGCTGAACAGGCACAGCCCCTGGCCCAGCACGCGGGGCACGGCCGCACCGCGCGGCACGCGCCACTGGCGCGTCAGCAGTAGCCAGGCAAACAGCACCAGGGCCGCCAGGCCGAAGCGGTAGGCAATGGACAGCTCCACGGGCACTGCGCCCAGCTGCATCTTCAGGGCAATCCAGGTCGAACCCCAGATCAGGACGACCAGGGCATACAAGGGCATCGTCATGGCAAACAGGAGGCAGGCCCAGATCCCGCCGTATCAAAAAAACTGCCTTGCATGATGCGGCCGGCAGGCGCGGGGGCATTGCATATTCCTGCGCTTTTGTGCCGGGGCGGCAGCGCAGGCGGGCCGCACCGTGGCGCCAGGGGCCACAATGCGCGGCATGACTTTGCCGGCCGCCTCCGACCAGAATCCGCCCCGGAACACGCAGCATCTGCGCCGCGTGCTGGGGCAGTCGCGCGCGCAGCTGCAGCGCAGCGCCATGCTGGGCCAGGCGCTGGAGCTGGCCGTCTGGGCCAATCGCGACGACGAGGTGCACTACAGCCGCCAGGGCCACCACACGCTGTCGGTCTATCTGGCCGGCGGCCAGGGCTCGCAGCTCAAGGGACGCGACGATGCCCGGGGCGCCGCAGGGCGCTTTTGCGTCTTTCCGTCCGAACATGAGTCGTACTGGCTGGTGCGGGAGCCCGTGCAGTTCCTGCACCTGTATGTTTCGGACATCGCCTGGGCCGACCGCGTGGTGCGCCTGCTCGATGCCGAACCGCGCAGCCATACGCTGGCGCCGCGGATCTATGCCGAGGACGCCTGCTACCACCAGTGGGCACAGGCGCTTTCCCGGCTGGACTGGGGCAGCGACGAAGGCCTGCTGCAGGCCGATGCCCTGAGCCAGCAGGTGCTGGACCGGCTGGTGCTGCAGGCGGCCACGCCGCAGCGGCGCAGGGCCCTGGAAAAGCCGCTGGGCGGCCTGTCCTCGCCCGCGCGGCGCCGGGTGCTGGAATACGTGGAGGCCCATCTGGCCGACAGCAAGGCACTGAGCCTGGCGGCGCTGGCGCAGGTGGCCAGCCTGTCGGAATACCACTTTGCCCGCATGTTCCACCGCAGCATGGGCTGCACCGTCCACGAATGGGTGCTGCAGCGCCGGCTGCAGCGGGCCCGCCAGTTGCTGCAGGCCGGCGTGCGCCAGCCCACCCTGGCACAGGTGGCGCGGCAATCGGGCTTTTCCAGCCCGAGCCACCTGCTGCGCAGCTTTCGCCAGCATTTTGGGCTTACTCCTACGCAATTCGCGCAGCGCCGGCGTGATGCTTGAACGCGATGTTTGCGCGTGGCTGGCGCCGTGCCGCGCTGTTTGACCTGGCTCAAACGGTGAAGGCATGCAGGGTTTTTGTGCGGCCTGGCGGCATCGCCGTGTCTTGAAAATCCCCTTTCGGCTATCAGATGAATCTCAGTGACTCTGATACGGAGTGAAAGCCTTACACCATGCGAATTGACAAACTGACCACCAAATTCCAGGAAGCCCTGTCCGATGCGCAGTCCCTCGCGCTCGGTGCCGACCAATCCACCATCGACCCCCTGCACCTGCTGGTTGCCATGCTGCGCCAGGACGAGGGCCCGCGTTCGCTGCTGCAGCGTGCGGGCTGCAATGTGCAGCAGCTGCAGTTCGAGGCCGAAAAAGCCCTGAAGGACCTGCCGCGCGTGCAGCAGCAGGGCGATGTGCAGGTGGGCTCCGAACTGGCCCGCCTGCTGCAGGCCACCGAAAAGGAAGCCCTCAAGCGCGGCGACCAGTTCATTGCCAGCGAGCTGTTCCTGCTGGCGCTGGCCGATGCCGCGGGCTCGGCCACGCGCGCCGGCGTGCTGCTCAAGCAAAGCGGCGTGAGCCGCTCCAGCTTGGAGGCCGCGATCGACGCCGTGCGCGGCGGCCAGCGCATGGACAGCCCCGAAGCCGAAGGCCAGCGCGAGGCGCTCAAGAAGTACACGCTGGACCTGACCGAGCGGGCCCGCAGCGGCAAGCTCGACCCCGTGATCGGCCGCGACGACGAGATCCGCCGCGCCATCCAGGTGCTGCAGCGCCGCAGCAAGAACAACCCCGTGCTGATCGGCGAGCCCGGCGTGGGCAAGACGGCCATCGTCGAAGGCCTGGCCCAGCGCATCGTGGCCGGCGAAGTGCCCGAGAGCCTGCAGAACAAGCGCGTGCTGTCGCTGGACATGGCCGGCCTGCTGGCCGGTGCCAAGTACCGCGGCGATTTCGAGGAGCGCCTCAAGTCCGTGCTCAAGGAAGTGGCGCAGGAAGAAGGCCGCATCATCCTGTTCATCGACGAGATCCACACCATGGTCGGCGCCGGCAAGGCCGACGGCGCCATGGATGCGGGCAACATGCTGAAACCGGCCCTGGCGCGCGGCGAGCTGCACTGCATCGGCGCCACCACGTTGGACGAATACCGCAAGTACATCGAAAAGGATGCGGCGCTGGAGCGCCGCTTCCAGAAGGTGATCGTGGACGAGCCCTCGGTGGAGGACACCATCGCCATCCTGCGCGGCCTGCAGGTCAAGTACGAAGCCCACCACGGCGTGGACATCACCGACCCGGCCATCGTGGCCGCGGCCGAGCTGTCGCACCGCTACATCACCGACCGCTTCCTGCCCGACAAGGCCATCGACCTGATCGACGAGGCGGCGGCCAAGATCAAGATCGAGATCGACTCCAAGCCCGAGGAGATGGACAGGCTCGAGCGCCGCATGATCCAGCTCAAGATCGAGCGCGAGGCCATGAAGAAGGAAAAGGACGAGGCTTCGCAAAAGCGCCTGGCGCTGATCGACGTGGAGCTGCAGAGCCTGGAGCGCGAGTACGCCGACCTCGAGGAGATCTGGAAGGCCGAGAAGGCCAGCGCCCAGGGCTCCGAGCAGATCCGCAAGGAGATCGACCAGATCCGCTTCCAGATCGACGAATACAAGCGCAAGGGCGATTTCAACCGCGTGGCCGAGCTGCAGTACGGCAAGCTGCCCGGACTGGAAAAGCAGCTGCATGAAGCCCAGGCCAAGGAAGAGGGCCAGGGCGGCGTCACGGCCAACCGGCTGCTGCGCACCCAGGTGGGCGCCGAGGAAATTGCCGAGGTGGTCAGCCGCGCGACCGGCATTCCCGTGGCCAAGATGATGCAGGGCGAAAAGGACAAGCTGCTGCACATGGAGGACAAGCTGCACGAGCGCGTGGTGGGCCAGGACGAGGCCATCAGTGCCGTGGCCAACGCCATCCGCCGTTCGCGCTCGGGCCTGGCCGATCCCAACCGGCCCACAGGCTCCTTCCTGTTCCTGGGCCCCACGGGCGTGGGCAAGACCGAGCTGTGCAAGGCGCTGGCGGGCTTCCTCTTCGACAGCGAAGACCACCTGGTGCGCATCGACATGAGCGAGTTCATGGAAAAGCATTCGGTAGCCCGCCTCATCGGCGCGCCCCCGGGCTATGTGGGCTACGAGGAGGGCGGCTATCTGACGGAGGCCGTACGCCGCAAGCCCTATAGCGTGCTGCTGCTGGACGAGGTGGAGAAAGCCCACCCGGACGTGTTCAACGTGCTGCTGCAGGTGCTGGACGACGGCCGCCTGACCGATGGCCAGGGCCGCACGGTGGATTTCAAGAACACCGTGATCGTGATGACCAGCAACATCGGTTCGCATTTGATACAGGCCATGGTGGGCCAGGATGCGGAAGAGGTGAAGGAAGCGGTCTGGGGGGAACTAAAAAACCATTTCCGACCCGAATTCCTCAACCGTATCGACGAAACCGTGGTCTTCCACGCGCTGGATGCCCGGAACATCGAGGCGATTGCGCGGATCCAGCTCAAGCTGCTCGAGCACCGGCTCGAGAAGATGGAGCTGTCGCTGCAGGTGCCCGACCAGGCGCTGGCCGAGCTGGCCAAGGTGGGTTTCGATCCGGTGTTCGGTGCCCGCCCCCTCAAGCGGGCGATCCAGCAGCGCATAGAAAACCCGCTGTCCAAACTGTTGCTTGAAGGGAAATTCCCGCCCAAGAGTACCATCTGGGTACAAGCGGACCCGGTGAACCATCCCGGGGTCTTCCGGTTCGAATCCGCAGGCTCTGCCTGAGGATCGGACTTCCGATAGAGCCTGTGCCGGCGGCGATGCACCGGCGGTGCATCGCCAGGGCGGGCATTGCGCCCCCCGTCCGGCACAGGCCGTGAAAGGTATGTTTTGAACGATTTCGCCACCACCGCTACCCGCTGGGCCATCCGCATCATGCTGATGCTGGTGGGTCTGGTGTTCTTTGTCTGCCTGCTGGCCGTGGCCAGCGCGTTTGCGCTGCTGTGGGCCGTGCGGGCGCTGTGGGCCAAGCTCACGGGCCAGCCTGTTTCGCCCTGGGGCGTGCGCATGGGGCCGATGAGCCCGTTCGCGGGCTGGCAGACGGTCTACCGTTCGGGCGCCGAGTGGATGGCGCAGTCGTCCGGTGCTGCGGATGCGGCGTCCGGCCGTGCCGAGCGCGAAGCGCGCACGCGCCGCGGCATCCTGCCCGGTGCCGGCGACGTGACCGACGTGCAGCCCCGCGAGGTGCACGAGTCCTGACGCCGACGGACATGCGGCCTGCCGCCCTTGCCGGGGGCTGCGGGCGTGCATCACGCAAACCGTAACAAGGGCCTGCGCCATAAGCGCCAGGCCCTGTTTTTTCTGGCGTTAAGGTATAGCCCCTCCAGCCGTACGGCGACATCTTGCGCCTTCCCGCTGCCGCAATCACAACGACAAGCTTGAGCTCCATGGACTTGCATCGCATCTTCGACCTTCAATACCAGGCCAGCCGTGCGCAGGTGGATGTTCCCTTGCTGGTGCGGCGCGAGCGCCTGCTGCGATTGCAAAAGATGCTGGACGAGAACGGCCCGGCCCTGGCCGCGGCCGTGCAGGCCGACTTCGGCATGCGCTCGGCGCGCGTGACCGAGCTGCTGGACCTGCTGCTGCTGCGCCAGCAGCTCAAGCACACGCTGCGCAACCTGGCGCGCTGGTCCGGGCGCCAGCGCGTGCGCACGCCGCTGATGCTGCAGCCGGGCAAGGCCTGGATCGAGCGCCAGCCGCTGGGCGTGGTGGGCATCATCTCGCCGTGGAACTACCCGGTGCAGCTGGCTCTGGCGCCTGCGATCACCGCGCTGGCGGCGGGCAACCGCGTCATGCTCAAGCCCAGCGAGCTGACGCCCCATACCTCGTCGCAGCTGGCCTCCCTGGTTTCCCAGTTCTTCGCGCCCGAGGAATTCTGCGTGATCGAGGGCGACGTGGGCGTGGCCACGCAGTTTTCGGGCCTGCAGTTCGACCACCTGCTGTTCACGGGTTCCACGTCCGTGGGGCGGCGCGTGGCGCAGGCGGCGGCGGCGCACCTGACGCCGACCACGCTGGAGCTGGGCGGCAAATCCCCTTGCATCGTGGCGGCCGACTGCAATCTGAGGGAGGTGGCGCTCAAGATCGCCCACGGCAAGCTGGTCAATGCCGGCCAGACCTGCATCGCCCCCGACTTCGTCCTGCTGCCGCGCGGGCGCGAGGCGGAGTTTGCCGATGCCTTCATGGAGGCCGTGCGCAAGCTGTATCCGCGCATCTCGGGCAACCCCGACTACACCTCCATTCTCACCAAGCGCCATCTGGCACGGCTCAAGCAGATGCTGCGCCAGGCCCAGGGGCTGGGCGCGCAGGTGCACTGGATGCAGGAGGGTGCGGCGGCGCAGCCGGACGAAGGCGCCGAAACCCAGGCCATGGCCTGGGGCGACTCGGTGGAGCGCCAGATGGCGCCGGCACTGGTGTTCGGCGCCACGGGCGAAATGCAGCTCATGCAGGAGGAGATCTTCGGCCCCATCCTGCCCGTGATCTCCTATGAGCGCATGGACGATGTGATCAAGGCCATCAACGCCAGCCCCCGGCCCCTGGCGCTGTACTGGTTCGGCCAGGACGAGCGCGTGCGCGATGCCGTGCTCTCGCGTACGGTCAGCGGCGGCGTCTGCGTGAACGACACGCTGCTGCACGTGGCGCACGAGAACCTGCCCTTCGGCGGCGTGGGTGAAAGCGGCTGGGGGGCCTACCACGCGGAGCAGGGCTTTCTGCGCTTCACCCACCAGAAGGCCGTGTTCGTGCAGTCGCGCTGGTCGGCCACGTCGCTGATGTATCCGCCCTATGGCGCGCGGTTCGACCGGATGATGGAGTGGATCCGGCGCTGGCTCTGAGTCCGGGGCGCATGCCCGGAGGTCGGAAACAGGGGTTGCCTTGGCGCCACGCGTCAAGGCTTTTCTTTTGCGGCACCCTCCAGGGCTAGGGATATTCGCCGGGATTTGACATTTGTATGCAAATGGCGTGGAAACCATTGCTGCATGCGTGCCAGCTGCTCTGCTTTGGGGAGCGCATAGCACATCCAAAACCGCAGGGCAAGAAATTGCGCACAGCCGTACTTGCGCGCATGGCTAACCCGCAGCCTGTGTGCCAAGAAACGGAATTTGTAGACAATTGCGCCCTCTACATTCTCACATGATTTCGTTTCGTTTTTTCCATGTCTAGTATCCAGGTTCGTCCCGCCACTCTTCGCGATGCAAAAGCGATTGCCCAAATCCATACTGCTTCCGCACTGGAGGCTTACCGAGGATTGGTTCCCGACGATCAATTGAAATCGATGTCGTCGGTTGAAAAGCGCCAGGCATACTGGCGCGAAGCCATTGAATATTGCGAGCCCCAGGTCCAGGTGGCCATCGATGGCGACAAGATCGTGGGCTTTGTCGGCTTCGACCGCTCGCGCGATGAAAAGTCCCGCCAGACCACTGGCGAGATCTGGGCCATCTATGCTGCGCCCACCCATTGGAACCAGGGCGTCGGCGTGGCGCTGTGGGATGCGGCCCGCGACGGCCTGCTGGAAGAAGGCTGCACCAACGTGACCGCCTGGGTGCCGCTGCGCAACGAGCGCGCGCTGCGCTTCCATGAAATGGCCGGCTTCAAGCGTGAAATGTCCACGGCCAAGACCGCCGTCATCGGCAGCATCAAGATCGAAGAAGTCCGCCTCAAGCGTCCTCTCAACTAACCGCGCCACCCGGTGGCGTTCGCAGCAAAGTTTGCCGTGAATACAGAGTCTTCATCCGTACCGGCCTGGACCTTGCTGCAGTGGCAGGAACAAGGCCTGCCGCACCAGGCCTGGTGGCGCAGCGAAAGCGCCACGGCCATGCCCGCAAAAGTGCAGGCCGCCGACGACAGCATGCCTGCCGATCAGGCCTACCGCCTGATCTGTGAGGGCACCGCGCTGGTATGGCGCGGCGACTTCCACAATGCGCGCCAGCTGATGCTGGCCCTGGGCCGCCGGCTGGACAGGAAGTCCCGTGGCAAATCCCCCGCTTCCGCGGCTTCTCCCGTCGACTTTCCCCACGCCTTCCATCTGCACCGCCAGGCGCAGGCACAGCGTGCGCGCGTGCTTTCGGGCATTCTGATCGAGTTCGATGCGCAGTGGCATTGCGCGCTGCGCCGCGCGCCCGACTGGCGCCAGGCCTGCGAGCAAGCCTGGGGCAGTTTGCCCGGCGCGGGTCAGGGGGCTGTGGTTCCGCTGCGCGAATTGCTGGGTGCCGTGGGCTCGCACGAATGGCGCAAGAAAGGCGTGGAGATTCCCGCCCTGGGGACCCATGCCGGCGCCACGGCACGCATCCATGCGCATTACGGCGTGTTCTCGCCCGTGCGCGGCGAATACCTGGATCTGGTGGCCCGCGCGCCGCTGCCCGCGGCCGGCATGGCCGAGGCCTGGGATATCGGCACCGGCACGGGCGTGATCTCGGCGCTGCTGGCAAGGCGCGGCGTGCGAAGAATAGTGGCTACGGACATGAGCGAGCGGGCGCTGGCGTGCGCCCGGGACAATCTGCAGCGCCTGGGGCTGGAGCGCCGGGCCGAGCTGCTGCGCACCGATCTGTTTCCCGAAGGCCGGTGCGGGCTCATCGTCTGCAATCCGCCCTGGCTGCCGGGCAAGGCCGCATCCCTGCTGGACCAGGCCATCTATGACGAAGACAGCCGCATGCTGCGCGGCTTTCTGCAAGGGCTGGCCGGCCACCTGCTGCCGGGCGGCGAAGGCTGGCTCATCATTTCCGACCTGGCCGAACACCTGAAGCTGCGCACGCGCGAAAACCTGCTGGCGTGGATGGACGAAGCCGGACTGCAGGTGTTGGGGCGCGAGGACATACGCCCGCGCCACGGCAAGGCGCACGATGGCGGCGATGCCCTGCATGACGCACGCGCGGCCGAGGTGACCTCGCTGTGGCGGCTGGGCGTGCGCTAGCGGCCCGCTAGCCCGGCACGGCTTCCGGTTCGGTTTCCGGGGTGGGCCCAAGCAGGCCCGCGAGCTGCTCGCGTACAAAGGCGGCGCGTTCCTCTCCCGCATGCTGCTGCACGGCATCCAGCAATGCCAGGCCGGCGCTGCGCAGCGCCGGCAGATCGCGCGCTTCGCGCAGCCGGGCGCGCAGCTCCTGCGCCAGGCTCTCGTGGCGGTTGGCGAACATGCGCTCGCACAGGTCGAACAGGTACATGCGTGTGCCCGCCAGAGGGGGCGTCTGCCGGTGGGGTGCAGCTGCGGCCGCGGCCGCTTGCATGGGGTGGGTTGCCTGGTCCGTGGGGCGCGGCGATGCGCCCGGGGTGGCCGGTTGTGCCTGCAGATAGCCGCGGGCGATCAAGTCCTGGACGAGGCCCGCATGTTCCTGGCCCAGCAACTGCCGCAGCTGCGCCACTGTCTTGCCGCCGGCCATCAGCAGCACGGAGCGCTCGCGCAGCGGCAACTGGCGCTTGCCGGGCTGGAGTTCTTCATGGGCTTTGGCGGTTTTCTGCAGCAGCATGGAAAGGGCCGCCGCCCGGCGGGCGGCGTGGTGGTGGCGTTGGAAGCGGTGGCGGAAAGCGCTATTGCAAGCCACAACCATGACAGCGGTGTGAATCTGCGCCTTATCGGCCGGCCAGGAGCGCGGCATCGCGCACAATTTGCGCCAACGCAAACGGCGCGGTTGCGGCTGCTATGTAGAAGATAGCTGGATGCGCTTGCCAGCAAAGCGCTTGAGGCTTTTTTGATGATTGAAATGGAAAGTGCCCACCGCAGGTGAGCCACTGGTGAAGAAATGAAATTGCTGCTTGCGCCCATGGAAGGGCTGCTTGACTTCGTGCTGCGCGACGTGCTGACCCGCGTGGGCGGCGCCGACCGCTGCGTGTCCGAGTTCATTCGCATCACGGGCTCGCTGCTGCCGGACAAGGTGTATCTGCGCACCATGCCCGAGCTGCGCAACGGCAGCCGCACGCTGGCCGGCGTGCCGGTGCGCGCCCAGCTGCTGGGTTCGGACCCGGCCAGCATGGCCGACAACGCGGCCAACCTGGCGCGGCTGGGGCCCGAAGGCATCGACCTGAACTTCGGCTGTCCGGCCAAGGTGGTGAACCGCCATGGCGGCGGCGCCTCGCTGCTGCAGGATCCGGACCAGATCGCACGCGTGGTGGCGGCGGTGCGCCAGGCCGTGCCGGCGCAGCTGCCGGTGTCGGCCAAGATGCGCCTGGGCTTCAACGACCGCTTGAAGATGATCGAATGCGCCCGGGCCATGGAGGACGGCGGGGCCTGCGAGATCGTGATCCATGCGCGCACCAAGCTCGACGGTTACCGGCCGCCCGCCTACTGGGAGGAGATTCCGCGCATCCGCGAGGCGGTTTCCGTGCCCGTGGTGGCCAACGGCGAGATCTGGACCGTGCAGGATGCACTGCGCTGCCGCGAGGTTTCGGGCTGCGACGATTTGATGCTGGGGCGCGGCATCGTGGCCGACCCCGGGCTGGCGCTGGCCATCCGCGCGGCCGTGGCACGGCAGGGCGGCGGCGCTGCCCCGCAGGACGCCGCCATAGGCTGGCCGCAGCTGGTGCCGCAGGTGCAGCGTTTCTGGCAGATGGTCTGCGAGGACCTGGAGCCGCGCCAGCGGGCCGGGCGGCTCAAGCAGTGGCTGAATCTGATGCGCCGGCGCTTCGCCGAGGCCGAGGCTGCTTACCAGGAGGTCCGCACCCAGACCGACCAGCGTGCCATCAGTGCCTGGGTGGCGGCATTGCCGCAGCGCGACCTGGCTTGCGAATGGGCGTGGCCGGAAAGCCCTGCTACAGCAGACTGTCCGGCGCCAGCGGACCCAGCAGCTTGAGCATGAGGCGCAGGCCCAGGCTGGCATCGGGCTCGGTGTAGGCATCCTCCAGGCCGCTGTCCTGCGGCGCGCGCCAGACGAGCCGGCCCTGCGGGTCGATTTCCACCTGCCAGCTGTTCTCGGGCAGCCCCTCCTCGATGCTGTCCGTGGCCTGCTGGCTGAAGGCGCGGCTGGCGATGAGCAGCGCGATCTCGGTGTTCTGCAGCTGCGAGCGCATGTCCAGGTTCATGGAGCCGACGACCACCAGGCGCCCGTCGATCACCAGCAGCTTGGAATGCAGCATGGCGCGCGAGATGCCGGTGGAGCCGCCGTTGCTGCCGCCGCTGGAGCCGCCGGTGCCCGAGCGCAGCGCCGAGCGCATGGTGGCGGGCTCGCTGCGCAGCTCGTACAGCTGCACGCCCATCTCCAGCAGGGCCTTGCGGTGGCGCGCATAGCCTGCATGGGCCAGCGGCGCGTCGTTGGAGGCCAGCGAATTGGTCAGCACGCGCACGCGCACGCCGCGGTCGCGCGCGGCGCGAAAGGCGGCCATGATCTCCGGCCCGGGCACGAAGTAGGGCGAGACGACCAGCAAATCCTTGCGGGCCGAGCGCACCAGCGCCAGCAGTCCGTCCACCACCGAATCGGCCTGCAGCACGGGTGCAGCGGCATGGCGCCAGGCGGCCGGCGGGTGGTTGAGCTGCAGCGTGCCGGCGTTGTGGCCGGCGCCGGCATCGGCTGGCGCATCGCCGCGGTCTTCCGTGTGGAACTCCTCGCTGTCGCCGGGAATCTTGGTCGGGCGGTCCGCCAGCACCGCGGACTGGGCCCAGACCCATGGCACCTGGCCCAGGTCCATGGGCTTTTCATCCCAGATTGCCGCGTTGCCGGGCGTGCGCCGTGCGCCTGCGGCAGCCGTGCTGGCGGCACTGGCATCCTCGGCATCGAAGCGGGCCTTGAGCTGGCGCAGCTCCTGCAGGCTGATCAGCGACTGCACGGGGTAGGCGCGCACATTGTTCCAGTAGCTGTCGAAGCTGCTGGACAGCGCCTTGACCACAGGGCCGGCCACCAGCACGTCGAGATCCACGAAGTTGCTGTCCTGGGCCGCGTCGAAATAGGCATCGCCGAGATTACGGCCGCCCATCACGGCCATCACGTTGTCGGCCACGAACAGCTTGTTGTGCATGCGCTGCTGGGCGCGCTGGAAGTCCGTCAGAATGGTCCAGGCGCGGCCGATGGTGGAAGCGCGCGAGCCCGCCAGCGGATTGAACATGCGCATCTCGATGTTGGGCACGAAGGCCAGCCGCATGACCTGGGCATCGGGCCCGGTGCTGTGAAAATCGTCCAGCAGCACGCGCACCCGCACGCCGCGCCTGGCGGCCTGCACGATGCCGCGCAGCAGCCGGGCCGTGCTTTCGTCGGCATGGATGGCGTAGTACTGCAGATCCAGTGTTTTCTGGGCGTTTTCCACCAGGCTCAGGCGGCTGCTATAGGCGTTTTGCGGGCCGGCCAGCAGCGAAAAGGCCGACGCCGTGGGCTTGGCCGCGGCCGGCCGCGCCTTGTCGACCATCTGGCCCAGCGCGGTGTCTTGCGGCGTGGCATAGGCCGTGGAGACGGGGCGCTCCACATTCTTGGGCAGCGCCGCCGCGCAGCCCGTGAGCAGCGGCGCCGCGACCACCAGCGGCAGAACCCAGGCCCGCAGCAAAAGCCCGCGGATGCGGCCATGGCGCCGCACCGCCGAATCCGTTGAACGCCGGGACTGAAAGGCCGTAGGTGAAAATTGCATGCCGCAGTTGTAGTGCAAGACGGTCAGCGCAAATGTCAGACGGCAGCGGCTACCGGATCAAAGGTTGGGGGCCGCCGGCCGCCTGGAGGTGCAAGGGCGGGCGCAGGTTCAGAAATCGGCGCGGCCCTGCACGCGTGCGATCACGCGCAGATCCGGCCCGATCGGCTGCACGCCCTGCCACTGCAGCGCCAGCGCCTGGGACAGCTCGTCCAGCGGGCCGAAGTTGGCGATGCCCATGCCGGCCGTGCCCAGCAGCTTGGGCGCCAGATACAGCAGGAATTCGTCCACCAGCCCTTCGCGGATCAATGAGCCGTTGAGCTTGAAGCCCGCCTCCACATGCAGCTCGTTGGTGCCGCGGGCCGCCAGATCCCGCAGCATGGCGGCCAGATCCACCTTGCCCTGCGCATTGGGCATATGAATAACCGTAGCACCTCGCGCCTGCAATTGCTCGATTCTGGATTGATTCGTGCTGCAAGTGTAGATCAGGCAACCGCTGGGTGCTTTCAAAACATGAGCGTCAGGCGGCGTCTCGAGCTGGCTGTCGACCACGGCCACGCGAGGCTGGCGCGGCGTTTCCACCTCGCGCACGTTCAGGCGCGGGTTGTCCTGCAGCACCGTGCCTATGCCGGTCAGTACCGTGCAGGCGCGCGCGCGCCAGGCATGGCCGTCGGCACGCGCCTCGGGCGAAGTGATCCACTGGCTGCGGCCGTTGTGCAGGGCCGTCACGCCGTCCAGCGAGCTGGCAGCCTTCATCCGGACCCACGGCGTGCCGCGCACCATGCGGCTGAAAAAACCGATGTTGAGCTCGCGCGATGCGGCGGCGCCGGGGCCGACCTCCACCTGCACGCCCGCCGCCCGCAGCCGCGCAAAGCCCTGGCCGGCCACCTGCGGATTGGGGTCCGTCAAGGAGCCCACCACCTTGCCGATGCCGGCGGCGATCAGCGCATCGCAGCAGGGGCCCGTGCGTCCATGGTGGGAACAGGGCTCCAGCGTCACGTAGGCCGTGGCGCCGTGCACATCATTGCCCCGGGCCGCCGCATCGCGCAGCGCCATGACCTCGGCATGCGGGCCGCCGGCCTGCTGGGTTGCACCTTGCCCCAATAGTGCGCCGTTGGCTGAGACGAGAACACAGCCCACCCGCGGATTGGGCGATGTGCGGAATATGGATGTGGCGGCTTGCTCCAGCGCAAGTCCCATCCAGGGCGATTGAGCTGGTTGAATTGGGTGTGAAGTCGGATGAGTGGTCATAAGACGCGAGAAGAGTCGGCTGCATTATCAGGATTCCGACGAGCGGAGGACATACGCGGATGGGTGGACTTGCCAGAACAGGGGAGGGGAGGCGAAGCTATGGCCATTCTGGAAGGCAATGTATCTCTTGAAACAAAACAATTCTTCTGCCCGAAGGCACATGAGGGGTCTGACGCTCATTGAGTTGTTGGTCACTATTGCCGTTTTGGCCGTTCTGATGGGTTTGGCAGCGCCATCCATGGCTCGATTTATCGGACAGTGGCGGGTGTCCAATGCTGTCAATGCTTTGACGGGGTCGCTGCGTCTGGCGCGTACCGAGGCCATTGCCAGAGGGCGGGTCGTTGTTATATGTAGCGTTCCCTCGAATTCATCGACAAGCTGCAAGAGCAATACGGGAACAGATGCTTACGCCAGCGGTTGGATTGTGTTCGCCAACAACGACGGCAACAGCGGTCTGACCTTTTCGGAAAGTAATGGCGACGAATTGCTGCTTCGCCAGGAAGCGCTGACAGGTATCGCGGACATCACGCTCAAGAACGGGGGCAAGTTCGTCTTTTACCCCAACGGTTTGACGAATCTGTCATCGGCCAATGGAGTGAATGTCGATGCCTCTGGCTATGTCTCCGCCAGCAAGACTCCTTGGGCGCGCAAGGCCTTTTGTATTTCCAAAGCCGGTCGCATTCGCTACGTGGCGGATAACAGCGATTGCAACTAACGGCTCGACTAATACTCATGCATATTCGACGTTCACATCGCGGAGCCACCCTTATTGAGGTCCTCATCTCCATGGTTGTGCTAGCGGTTGCCTTGTTAGGCATGGCGGGGCTGACCTCATCTGCCATCAAGTACAACCAGTTCTCTCGCATGCGCGCCACGGGCTTGAGCCTTGTCAATGACTATGCGGAGCGTGCGCGCTCCAATCTGGCTGGATTTGCCGACTACGCATATACCTCGGGGTACGATCCCAGCACGCGTTCTACGGCCACTTCCGATCCCACGCCGGCTCCCTCTGCTTGTATTGTGGATACCTCTGTTCCTGAGACGCCTATCAATACCTGTGGCAGTGCGATTGCGGCCTACGACCAATCGCAGTGGTTGACGAATGTGGCCAATCGACTGCCTGGTGGGACCGCTTATGTGACAACCGAACTGACTGACGTGCCTGCTGGAGTCAGCGGCGTGCCGGCCGGCCGTGTTCTCAACATCTGGCTCATGTGGACAGGAATCCTAGAAAGCGCGGGTTTTGCGTTGGCACAGACATGTCCCAGCGGTGCCAATATTCCTGCAGATGCATCCGTCAACTGCATGTATTTCCGGATCACGCTATGAAACGGATGAAATTTTCTCGCGGATCGGCCTCCGTGCAATTGAGCCGAGGCTTTACGTTGATCGAGTTGATGATCGCGCTGGTATTGGGTTTGGTCATCCTCGCTGCGGGCATGGCGGTATACGTCAGCTCCAGTCGAAGCAGCCAGGTTTCTCAGATGGAAACGCAGCTGAATGAGGATGGGATCCTTGCGTTGAACCTGATTCAGCAGCAGATCAAACAGGCCGGTTACTCCAGCCAAGTTATCCCAAGCAATGGAGCGACTGTGATGGGTAACTACGCAGGCTTGGCGGTGCGCGGTTGTGACAATGGCTTTGCCGATGCAAGCCTTGCCTTTGACAGCCTGAGCTGCAATAGCAGTGGCGGCAACGGCTCGGCGATTGCTATTCGCTACGAGGCGACAGCTGACAACACAGTTCCCACCAGCACCGGCTTACCCACCAACTGCATAGGCAATGGCATCAATGCTGTTACAGCTTCACAGGCGGCTCCGGCTCCTGCCCCACCTCCTGGCAATTACGCACTGGCTGATAACCGATACCTGGTGTCGATTTCCAGCAATCAGCCAGCGCTTTCCTGCAGAGGAGCGGAGGGCTCAGGTGCTGTAGGTGGCCTGGAGCCCCTCTTGGCGAATGTGGAGCGCATGCAAATCCTCTATGGTGTCGCCAGCAGGCCCAGCCGCGAACTGGCTGCTGCCTACGATGCCATGCGCCATCAGATTGTGAGCTATCTGGATGCGACATCCATTGATGCATTGCCCACGACTGGAGTGTTCCCCGATGAAACCCTGGATCGCTGGGGCCGGGTACTCAGCGTACGAGTGTGTCTGGTAATGCGTAGCGAACAGCCTGTGCGTGATGCTCCTGATGGCGGCTTTACCTACAAGGACTGCAACAATGCCGATGCCACTGCCACCGACGGGTATTTGCGCAGAACCTATACGACAACAGTGCTTCTGAGAAATCGGTTGATTGTTCAATGACTTCCAATCTCCTCATTACTCCCGTATGGCGAAGCGGCCGAGCTCGGGGCGAGCGCGGCGTGGTGCTGGTTGTCAGTCTGATACTGATTGTCATCCTGTCTCTGCTGGGAACTTTTGCCATTCGCAATGCCACACAGAGCGAGCGCAGCATCAACGGCGTTCGATCCGCCGAGGTGGCCCGAGAGGCGGCCGAGACCGCGTTGCGCTTTTGCGAGCAGATAGCCATGTTCGATGGCGATGGCAAAGATTACAGCGAGTTCGGTACCAGCGGCCTAAGGACCAAGATCATTGCTGTGCCAACCGTTGCCTCCGAGCTCGACACCAGTGCCGCCTGGCGTTCGGCTGATAGTTGGAAGGGCGACAGCGCGATTGCCGTTCCAGCCGCCTACTCCACCAAAAATTCAGGTGGGACTGTCGATGACGATGCAGCTGCATTGACCACAGCACCTCTGTGTCTGATTCAGAAGATAGACAACACAACGACCAAGCTGCAGGGCTACCTGATCACTGCGCGCGGTTTTGCGAATAACGCCAGCTTTAACTCCACCACGGGCAAGACCAGTCAAGGGGCGGAAGCCTGGCTGCAATCCGTGTTGACACGCTGAATCCGGCATCCCTTTGAGAACCCTCATGAAACTCCGACTCGCCATCCGTCCAAATCCTATTTCGGGCTTCACCCTGATCGAGCTCATGATCGTGGTGGCCATCATCGGCATTCTTGCGGCCGTGGCTTTGCCAAGCTATCAGGAGCATGTCCGCCGCTCTAAAAGGGCGGAAGCTGAGGCGTTAATGATGCAGGCCGTTCAATACATGCAGCGTTATTACTCGGCCAACGACAGATATACCTTGACCGCTGGAAATGTAAATACCGAAGCCGAACAGAAGAATGGCAGCAACAGCATGCTGCCCACCGGCTTGCGTCAATCCCCCACTTCTGGAGCGCAGAACTACACCCTCGCCGTCTTCGCCCGCGACAACCCACCGACCTACACCATCAAGGCAACGCGTACTGGCTCCATGACAGGGGATAAATGCGGCACCCTGGTGATCAATAGCATTGGAGAGAAGAAGGTGGAAAGCGCCGCATCCGGGGTGAGTGCGGCAGATTGCTGGAAATAAGAAGAGAAGGCATGCGCATGAAAATATCGCACATCTTATTCTCCGCTATTTTGGTTCAGGTTGGTCTCAATATGGGAGCTGCCTGGGCAGCCACGGAACCCAGTCAGGCGCCTTTATATAGCGCTGTTCCGGGGGCTAAGCCAAATTTGATGCTGGTTATGGATAATTCAGGTTCCATGGGATATGAATATCCTGATAGTTATTCATTGTTAAATACCTGTAAAGGTGGTGAGGGAACCGTATACCTGAGTGGAAGTTGGAGAAATTGCTCAAACTATAATAAAAATGGCATCGAATCGTATTACGGATGGTATTCCATGCGATCCAACGATTTTAACCTGCAATATTACAATCCTGCAATTACATATTTGCCGCGAGTAAACGCTAATGGAGTAGCTCAGTCTAATCCATTGGTATTTATAGATAACCAGTCATCGGGTCAGTTTAATTATTCAGCACCTGCTGCAGGTTATTCAATCAACTCGGGGAACGATCGCTTTCCTTTGTATACTGAGTACAGTAGCGCAATCAGCGCAAAAGGAACATTTACATATGTTCGATGTGCGAAAGGTGACTGCTCTGTAGCTAATAGGACGCAAATTGATATTACATACCCGCCTAGCGGAACTGTAAATCTGCCTGCAGGGCATAACCGTACCGACTGCGGTAAAAATGCAACCACTTGCTCAAAGGTGCAAGAACTGCAGAATGTCCTCAATTGGTATGTTTGGTATCGTAGTCGATCGCTTGCTGTTGGAACAGCGATTGGACAAGCGCTGCAGAGCTATGAGAATAAGTTTCGCATAGGCTACCTGCAGTACAATACCATCGGCAATAAGTCTTATGCAACGGCGTCATCCATACAGCGTGGAGTTAGATATTTTCGAGATGATTCCGGGAATACAGCAAATAACTGGAAAACCCAACTCTACGACTGGTTATATGGAATTGTTCCTGCGGGTGGAACACCATCCCATCAGGCGCTCTCATTGGTAGCGGATTATTATTCGGGTACTAGTAGCTATGCTGGCAGTACTAATGTGCGCTCTAGCTATGGAAATCCATGGAAAAATGACCCTGTCAGCACGAGTGTTGAGAGCAATGCTCAGGATTTGGCCTGTCGCAGGTCTTTTGCGATTGTGCTGTCAGATGGTGCGTGGAATAAAGGCACCAGTATCAATGCAAATTCTCAGTACGCAAGCAATGATGGCACGCAATCGTTCAGTGGCAAGCCGGGGGGGGAACTCCGCGACGCTGAAATACAGTCCCAACGGTGCATCGGGCTATGACAGCAGTGTCCTAACCACAAAGCTGAAAGCACGCAATCTGTATATCCCTTATAGTGATGGCAAGATCAGCTCCAAGGGGCTTGCGGATTTGACGGCGGATCTTTTCTGGAATAGGGATTTTTCCAAACTGGATAATAATGTGCTGCCATTGCCTGGGCAATATAATCCGGCTTTCTGGCAAAATCTAACCACTTATACTATTGGCTGGGGGCTGACGCCGTCAGGTGATGATGGGGTGACAGGTGGATTGACATGGGCCCAAATCAACAAATACAACAGCGATTGGCTTTCTGGGGTGGCGACGCCTGTCAAGCCAGCTTGGGCCAATGGAAAATCCAGTGTTGATCTAAATGCCGTGACCGATGATTCTCTGCGTGTAAATGATTTTATCCGCGCGGGCTATACTGGAGGGGGGCGATCCTATAGTGTGTATTCGGGTGAAGATGTGCGCAAAGCCATCTCCAATGCGTTAAGCAGCATGGTGGGGGCGGGCAACGATGCAGGTGTGGCTGTTTCGGGTAATAGTAGTGAATTTCAAACGCTGCAGAATCAATACAAATACACTACCGAATACCAGACTGTCGACAACAGTGGCGATGTCAAGGCGTTCGCTTTGAAGGCTGATGGTAGCTACGCTTCGGTAGATCCGTCGGGTAAGCCAGTGCCTGCATGGTCAGCGAATGCCCGTATGCCTGTGGTGGCAAGTCGTCAGATCTTTGCGCTGTCCAATTACGACCCGAACCTGGTGAACTCCGGGACCCGCCTAGCAATGACCTCCAGTACGACCCTGAGTAGCCTGCCGGCCGACCTCGTGGCCTTGCTGAATGCCAACAGTCTGCAGAAGACCGACGCCAGCTTTGTTCGTTATATGCTGGGCGAGGACCCGCAGATGGATGTGAATAACACCATTTACCGTTCCCGTACGACGCAGATCGGGGCTTCGGTGAATTCACCTCCGGTATTTGTGGGAGGGCGCATTGACATGGGCTACGACACCTATGGCGCGGTTGACGGCAAGAGCATTTATGCGAGCTACCGGAGCAGCAAAAAAGCGTTGCCTCCTACCATCTTCACGGCCACGAATGATGGCAAGGTGCACGTGCTGAATGCCGCAAAGGATGACACGACGCTTGCAGGTATTCCTGCTGGCACCGAGTTGGCAGCATTCATGCCCAAGGGCTCCATGGCAGCGCAGATCGACTTAGCAAGTTCGGCCTTCCGTTTCCGTTACGTGCTGGATGGCCCTTTGGTTGAGCACGATATTTACGACAAGGTGCAGACCAATAAATGGCGCCAGCTAGTGTTTGGCTCCGGTGGGCGTGCCGGCAGCTTTCTGTATGGTCTGGATTCGCCTCTGAATGCCGGTAATCGTACTCCAACGAAGGACAGCTTTTTATGGGAGGTGAATGCGCAGACAACGGGTTATGGCGATTTGGCAAGTGTGACCAATAACCCGACTGCGGGTCAGCTGGATGATGGCACATGGGTGGTGATCACGGGCAGCGGCCAGTATCCGGCATCCGACAAGAAAGTGGGCCTGTATGTAGTGAATGCGTTGACAGGCAAGCTGGTGAAATTCATTCCTTTGCCGGCAGGATGGGGAAGCGATGCTTCAGGGGGGAATCGTGGTCTGGGCGGTGTGGTTGCCGTGCGCGATACCAGCCGCAAGATCGTGGCAGCTTTTGCCGGCGATGCCAACGGCAATCTATGGCGTTTCGATCTGCGTACTTCCAGGTTTGCTGTGTCTTACGGGCGGCCGTTGTTCACCACGCCTGGCGGCAAGGCTCAACCCATCTATGCCGCGCCGGCTTGGCAGGCGCACCCTGGAGATGGCGGTACATGCGCCCGCAGCGAAACAGTGCAGTGCGGGGCCATGGTGACGATTGGTACGGGCATCCTGTTGGATGAAGATGACCTTGCTCAGCCGGCAGCGCGCCAAGCGATCTACGGTATCTGGGATAAGACGCCGATTGGTGGGGACGATGCTGCTGGTACGGCCAATGTTGCCCTTGCCGATCTGGTGGAGCAGACTATCGACTTGGCGTCGGCCAAGGCTGGTTCGGCAACTGAATCTGGCAAGACCTTCTACCAGGTCAGCTCGCGCAAGGTGGACTGGAAGAGCCAGCGTGGCTGGATGCTGAAGCTAGGTGCCATCAACTACAGTGGTGTCATGCCCAACGGTGAACGCGTGGTCGGCGATCTCTCGAATCTGGGCAGCAGCGTAGTTGTGTCATCGTTTATGCCGGAAGATAAAAATCTCACCATCGAGTCTTGCACGGCAACGGGCAGTTTGCCCAATGTCATTTATGTGTTGGATGCCTTGACCGGAGGGAATAAATATTCGTATGACATCGACTCCAACGGTGTCTTCGATGCCTACTCGACCGTATTCAATCCGGATGGTGGTTATACACGTGGCAATATGAATTCACGCAATTGGCTTGGACTGCCGAATGAAGGCTCGGTAGATCTGAAGCCGCAGACAGATTGCACCAACGACACGGGCTTTCTGACCGGCGTGGGCGGCACCCAGAAAATAGGCGACGGCTGCCCTGCTCCCAAGGTGTGGCGGCGCAGCTGGCGTCCCCTGGTCAAGGCCCCGTTTTGATGTTTGACTAAGGCCGGGCATATCCGAGGCAGGCGCCGCTATTGGGCCTGCCCCGGCATTCCCGGGACAGGCGCTTGTCGCGCTCTACTGACGTTTCCTCGGAGCTGCTGCGTGTGTTCTGGATCTTGATACGGTTGCTTTGGCGTTTGAATGTGCTTTTTCCTTCGCCTTTTTTTGCAGCCAGTACTGGAGGGGAGACGAAAGCGCAGGCGAGAACCAGCAGCGCTGCGCCGAACAAAGTTCGTGAAGTGACTGGTGAGAGGGCGAGCTGCGGCATGGCTGGCTCCTGAGCATGTCGATGCTGATAGAGTTGCCATTGTTCATGGCTGTCTGAACTCTTGCCCTAGGGTTTGCCTGAGCAAAGATCCGCTTTTATGCCAGCAAAGCTAGGGCGGCCCCTGGGGGGATGGCTGTTTGCTACAATTATCGGGTTTTGCATGGTGCAAGACGCACGCCGAGGCCTTTCCAGTCTTGGCGCAAGTAACCAAGGCGTCCCCTGGCGGGCGCCAAATCCTAAGGAAAACCAAATGATCGCTTCCTCCGTGAAGGCCGAAGTTGTTAAGGCCAATGCACGCTCTGCCAACGACACTGGCAGTCCTGAAGTGCAAGTGGCTCTGCTGACCGCTCGCATCAACGAACTGACTCCCCACTTCAAGCAGCACGCCAAGGACCACCACGGTCGCCGCGGCCTGCTGCGCATGGTGAGCCGCCGTCGCAAGCTGCTGGACTACCTGAAGGCCAAGGACGCTGACCGTTACACCGCACTGATCGCCAAGCTGGGCCTGCGCAAGTAAGCACGGTGAGAGATCGAAACGCCTGAGTTAGCCCGCTAGCTCAGGCGTTTTTTACTTCGGAGAGTGCAAGACAGAGCGAAGCTGTGTCATTCCAATGCTGCATTATTTATAGCACTTAGCGCAGCACTGGAATGGCATCGTGTTCTGTTTGTGCTCCAAACACAGGCTGGATGTGCGCATCCAGCTATCCAACAAGGAGTCAATATGACGATGTTCAACAAAGTGACCAAGACATTCCAATGGGGCCAGCACACGGTCACCATGGAAACCGGCGAGATCGCACGCCAGGCTTCGGGTGCCGTGCTCGTGAACATGGACGACACCGTGGTGCTGGCCACCGTGGTGGGTTCCAAGCAGGCCAAGGCCGGCCAGGATTTCTTCCCGCTGACCGTGGACTACATCGAGAAGACCTATGCCGCCGGCAAGATTCCCGGCAGCTTCTTCAAGCGCGAAGCCAAGCCCAGCGAACTCGAGACCCTGACCAGCCGCCTGATCGACCGGCCGATCCGCCCGCTGTTCCCCGAGGGCTTCTACAACGACGTGCATGTGGTCATCCACACCATCTCGCTGAACCCCGAAGTGGACGCCGACATCGCCGCCATGATCGCGACCTCGGCCGCGCTGGCCGTGTCCGGCATCCCGTTCAACGGTCCCATCGGTGCCGCACGCGTGGGCTACATCAATGGCGAATACGTGCTCAACCCCGGCCAGACCCAGCGCAAGGATTCGCAGATGGATCTGGTGGTCGCCGGTACCGAAGCTGCCGTGCTGATGGTGGAGTCCGAAGCCCTGCAGCTGCCTGAAGACGTGATGCTGGGCGCCGTGGTGTTCGGTCACGAGCAAGGCAAGATCGCCATCAACGCCATCCACGATCTGGTGCGCGAAGGCGGCAAGCCCGTCTGGGACTGGACCCCGCCCGCCAAGGACGAGGCCCTGATCGCCAAGGTCACCGAACTGGCCGAAGAGAAGCTGCGCGCTGCCTACCAGATCCGCAACAAGCAGGCCCGCACGCAAGCCTGCCGCGAAGCCTATGCCGGCGTCAAGGCCGCGCTGGCCGAGCAGGGTGTGGAATTCGATGCCGTCAAGGTGGAAGGCCTGCTGTTCGAGATCGAAGCCCGCATCGTGCGTTCGCAGATCCTGGCCGGCGAGCCCCGCATCGACGGCCGCGACACGCGCACCGTGCGTCCCATCGAGATCCGCAACTCCGTGCTGCCCCGTACCCACGGTTCGGCCCTGTTCACGCGCGGCGAAACCCAGGCGCTGGTGGTCTCCACGCTGGGTACCGAGCGCGACGCGCAGCGCATCGATGCGCTGGCCGGTGAATTCGAGGACCGTTTCCTGTTCCACTACAACATGCCTCCCTTTGCCACCGGCGAAGTGGGCCGCATGGGCTCGACCAAGCGCCGTGAAATCGGCCACGGCCGCCTGGCCAAGCGTGCGCTGGCCGCCTGCCTGCCCTCCAAGGAAGAGTTCCCCTACACCATCCGCGTGGTGTCGGAAATCACCGAGTCCAACGGCTCCTCGTCCATGGCTTCGGTCTGCGGCGGCTGCCTGTCCATGATGGACGCCGGCGTGCCCATGAAGGCGCACGTGGCCGGCATCGCCATGGGCCTGATCAAGGAAGACAACCGTTTCGCCGTGCTGACCGACATCCTGGGTGACGAGGACCACCTGGGCGACATGGACTTCAAGGTGGCCGGCACGACCAACGGCATCACGGCCCTGCAGATGGACATCAAGATCCAGGGCATCACCAAGGAAATCATGCAGGTCGCCCTGGCCCAGGCCAAGGAAGCGCGCATGCACATCCTGGGCAAGATGCAGGAAGCCATGGGCGAGGCCAAGGCCGAGATCTCGTCGTTCGCCCCCAAGCTGTACACGATGAAGATCAACCCCGAGAAGATCCGCGACGTGATCGGCAAGGGCGGCGCCACCATCCGTGCGCTGACCGAGGAGACCGGCACCCAGATCGACATCGCCGAAGACGGCACCATCACCATCGCGTCGAACGACGGTGCCAAGGCCGACGAAGCCAAGCGCCGCATCGAGGAGATCACGGCGGAAGTCGAAATCGGCAAGGTCTACGAAGGCCCGGTCACCAAGATCCTGGACTTCGGCGCGCTGGTCAACCTGCTGCCCGGCAAGGACGGCCTGCTGCACATCAGCCAGATCGCCCACGAGCGCGTGGAAAAGGTCGCCGACTACCTGCAGGAAGGCCAGGTCGTCAAGGTCAAGGTCCTGGAAACCGACGAGAAGGGCCGCGTCAAGCTGTCGATGAAGGCGCTGACCGAGCGTCCCGCCGGCATGCCCGAGCGTGAACCCCGCGAGCCGCGCGAACCCCGTGAGTACCGCGAGCGTGCTCCCCGCCAGAATCGCGAGCCCCGTGAACCGCGCGAGCCGCGCGAAAGCCGCGGCAACGCCGACGATCAGCAACAGCAGCAACAGCAATAAGCAAGGTGCGGAGCCGGTCGATTGGCTGGCTCCGCCATTGTTTTGATAGCTGCCTGCGCTTGCTGGGCAAGCGCTGCAGCCGTATTTGTTTCATAGTCGCCAAAGGTCTGCTACATGGATACAGCAACAATGCGTGCGGTGGAGATCACCGCTTTCGGGGCGCCCGAGGTGCTGCGCATGGGCGAGCGCCCCATGCCCGTGGCCGCCGAGGGTGAAGTCCTGATTCGCGTGGCGGCCAGCGGCATCAACCGACCGGACGTTCTGCAGCGCAAGGGCCACTATGCACCGCCGCCCGGCGCTTCGGATCTGCCGGGCCTGGAGGTGGCGGGCGTCATCGTGGCCGGCGACGAGGCTGCCATGGCGAAGGCCGGCTTCAAGCTGGGCGACCGGGTCTGTGCCCTGGTGGCTGGTGGCGGCTATGCGCAGTACTGCGTGGCGCCCGTGCCGCAATGCCTGCCCGTTCCGCAGGGGCTGAGCGATGTCGAGGCTGCGGCGCTGCCCGAGACCTTCTTCACGGTCTGGAGCAATGTGTTCGACCGGGGTGCCCTGCAGCCCGGCGAGACCTTGCTGGTGCAGGGCGGCAGCAGCGGCATCGGCGTCACGGCCATCCAGATCGCCAAGGCCTGGGGCGCGCAAGTCGTCGTGACGGCGGGCTCGGATGCCAAGTGCGAGGACTGCCTCAAGCTCGGCGCCGACCATGCGATCAACTACAAGACGCAGGACTTTGTCGCGGAGGTGCAGCGCATCACCGCGGGCGAGGGCGTCAATGTCATTCTCGACATGGTGGCCGGCAGCTATGTGGCGCGCGAGGTGCAATCCCTGGCAGCCGACGGCCGCCTGGTCATCATTGCGGTGCAGGGCGGCATCAAGGCCGAACTGGATGCCGGGCTGGTGCTGCGCAAGCGGCTGACCATCACCGGCTCCACGCTGCGGCCGCGTCCCGTGGCGTTCAAGGCCGCGATCGCCGATTCGCTGCGCCGCCATGTCTGGCCCATGATCGAGGCCGGCAAGGTGCGTCCCGCCATCTATCGCGAATTCGATGCAGCCGACGCGGCGCAGGCCCATGCGCTGATGGAGTCGAGCCAGCACACCGGAAAAATCGTTTTGACCTGGGAAAAATGAAGCAAAAACTCATTGTCGGCAACTGGAAGATGAACGGCAGTCTGGCTGCCAACGCGGCCTTGCTGCAGGCCCTCAAGCAGGGGCTGCCCGCAGGCGGCAAGGCGGGTGTGGCCGTGGCGGCGCCCGCCGTCTATCTGGCGCAGCTGCAGGCCGAGCTGTCGGGTTCCTCCATCGGCATCGGCGCACAGGACGTGTCGCAGCACGAGCAGGGCGCTTTCACCGGCGAAGTCTCGGCAGCCATGCTCAAGGAGTTCGGCGTGCGCTATGCGCTGGTCGGCCATTCCGAGCGCCGCCAGTACCATGGCGAAACCGATGCCGTGGTGGCGGCCAAGGCGCAAGCCGCGCTGGCCAAGGGCGTCACGCCCATCGTCTGCGTGGGTGAGACGCTGCAGGAGCGCGAGGCGGGCCAGACCGAAGCCGTGGTCAAGCGCCAGCTGGCGGCCGTGATCCATCAGGTCGGCCCCTGCGTGAGCGAACTGTTCGTGGCATACGAACCTGTCTGGGCCATCGGCACCGGAAAGACGGCCACGCCCGAGCAGGCGCAGGCGGTGCATGCCGTATTGCGTGCGCAGCTGGCTGCGGCAACCGAGCATGCCGGCCGCGTGCCGCTGCTCTACGGCGGCAGCATGAATGCCGCCAATGCGGCCCAGTTGCTGGCCCAGAACGACATCGATGGCGGCCTGGTGGGAGGTGCTTCCCTCAAGGCGGCCGATTTCTTGACCATTGTTGCTGCAGCTCAATAAAGGCTTGCCGGCCTCTTCGGGCCGGGCAGCGGCACTTATACGATTACAGGGTTTCTTATGAACGTTTTGTCCAGCGTCATTCTCGCGGTCCAGATGCTTGCAGCACTGGGCATGATCGGCCTGATCCTCATCCAGCACGGCAAGGGTGCGGACATGGGGGCATCCTTTGGCAGCGGCAGCTCCGGCAGCCTGTTCGGCGCCTCCGGCAGCGCCAACTTCCTGTCGCGCACCACGGCCGTGCTGGCTTCGGTGTTCTTCGTGGCCACTCTGGCGCTGGCCTACCTGGGCAACTCGCGCCCGGTGAGCTCCGGCAGCGTGCTGGAAGGCGCCGCGGTGACGGCGCCTGCCGCGCCCGCAGCTCCCGCTCAGCCTGCTGCTGGCGACGTGCCTGCAGCACCGGCCGCCGGGGCCGAGGGTGCTGCGCAGATTCCCACCAAATAATTAAAAGAAAACCCTGACGAACTTCGGAAGCACCGTGTTTTTCAGGGTAGAATCTAGGGATTGTCTGGGGATCAAAATCTTTGCAATGAAGGTTTCCGAGGTTGCCGGACTTTGAAGGCGAAGCCGTCGTGGTGGAATTGGTAGACACGCTATCTTGAGGGGGTAGTGGCGAAAGCTGTGCGAGTTCGAGTCTCGCCGACGGCACCAACACATAACTAAAAGCCTGCCCTGCTGATCAGGCAGTGATCTGTAGGGCATGTCTTTCACACAAGGCCCACACGATGAACATCGATCAGTACCTTCCCGTTCTATTGTTCATTCTCATTGGCATGGCGGTGGGCGTTGTGCCCCTGACCCTGGGTTACATCCTCGGTCCCAACCGTCCTGACGCTGCCAAGAATTCCCCTTACGAATGCGGCTTTGAGGCCTTTGAAGACGCGCGCATGAAGTTCGACGTGCGCTACTACCTCGTCGCCATTCTGTTCATCCTGTTTGATTTGGAAATCGCATTCCTGCTGCCCTGGGCCGTTGCGCTCAAGGAAGTCGGCGGTGCGGGTTTCGTTGCCGTTCTGATTTTCCTGGCCATTCTGGTCGTGGGCTTTGCCTACGAGTGGAAAAAAGGCGCCCTGGATTGGGAATGAACGGCTTCTCTGAGGTGACACGATGATCGAAGGCGTGATGAAGGAAGGCTTTATCACCACCAGTTACGACACGGTGGTGAATTGGGCCAAGACAGGGTCGATCTGGCCCATGACGTTCGGCCTGGCCTGCTGTGCCGTGGAAATGATGCATGCCGCTGCTGCGCGTTATGACATCGGCCGCTTCGGCTCGGAAGTGTTCCGCGCCAGCCCGCGTCACTCGGACCTGATGATTGTTGCCGGCACGCTGTGCAACAAGATGGCTCCGGCCATGCGCAAGGTCTATGACCAGATGTCCGAGCCGCGCTGGGTGCTCTCCATGGGCTCCTGCGCCAACGGCGGCGGCTACTACCACTACAGCTACTCGGTGGTGCGCGGCTGCGACCGCATTGTTCCGGTGGATGTGTATGTGCCCGGCTGTCCTCCGACAGCGGAAGCGTTGATCTACGGCATCATTCAGCTGCAGCAGAAGATCCGCCGTACCCACACCATCGCTCGCGTTTAAAGGGCTGAGATGACTGCAATCGCAATTCACCCCGAAAAGCTTCGGGATGTGGTGGCTGCTGCCTTGGGCGAAAAGGCCCGCAGCGTCACGCTGGCACTCGATGAAGTGACGGTGGAGGTTTCCGCGGACAAGTATCTGGACGTGATGCAGACCCTACGCAATGCGCCGGACTGCAAGTTCGAGATGCTGGTGGACCTGTGCGGTGTCGACTATTCGACCTATGCGGAAGTGGGCAGGGAAGGCGCCCGCTTTGCCGTGGTGTCCCATCTGATGTCCCTGACCCTCAACCAGCGCGTGCGCGTGCGCGTGCTGTGCCCCGACGACGATTTCCCCGTCGTGCCTTCGGTCAACGGCATCTGGAATTCGGCCAACTGGTTCGAGCGCGAGGCGTTCGACCTGTTCGGCATCGTGTTCGACGGCCACGACGACCTGCGCCGCATCCTGACCGACTACGGCTTCATCGGTCATCCGTTCCGCAAGGACTTCCCCCTGTCGGGCTATGTGGAAATGCGTTACGACGCCGAGCAGCAGCGCGTGGTGTACCAGCCTGTCACCATCGAGCCGCGTGAAATCACTCCGCGCATCATCCGTGAGGAAAACTACGGCGGAGGCCTGCACTGAGGGCGCGCGTCGCCTTCTGACGGAAGACCATGGCTGAAATCAAGAATTACTCCCTGAACTTTGGTCCGCAGCACCCGGCAGCGCACGGTGTGCTGCGTCTGGTGCTGGAGCTCGACGGCGAAGTGGTGCAGCGTGCTGACCCCCACATCGGCCTGCTGCACCGCGCGACCGAGAAACTGGCCGAAAGCAAGACCTACATCCAGTCGCTGCCCTACATGGACCGGCTGGACTATGTGTCCATGATGTGCAACGAGCACGCCTACTGCCTGGCCATCGAAAAGCTGCTGGGCCTCGAGGTGCCCATCCGTGCCCAGTACATCCGCGTGATGTATTCGGAAATCACCCGCATCATGAACCACCTGATGTGGCTGGGTTCCAGCGGCAACGACGCCGGCAGCTCCACCATCCTGATCTACACCTTCCGTGAGCGTGAAGACCTCATGGACATGTACGAGGCGGTTTCGGGCGCGCGCATGCACGCGGCCTACTTCCGTCCCGGCGGCGTGTACCGCGACCTGCCGGACACCATGCCCCAGTACAAGGCCAGCAAGGTGCGCAATGCGCGCGCGCTGGAGCAGCTCAACGAAACCCGCCAGGGCTCGCTGCTGGACTTCATCGACGCCTTCACGCAGCGCTTCCCCAAGTGCTGCGACGAATACGAAGTCCTGCTGACCGACAACCGCATCTGGAAGCAGCGCAACGTCGACATCGGCGTGGTGACTGCCGAGCGCGCCATCAACCTGGGCATGACCGGCCCCATGCTGCGCGGTTCCGGCGTGGCCTGGGACCTGCGCAAGTCGCAGCCCTACGATGCCTATGACAAGGTCGACTTCGACGTGCCCGTGGGCGCGACCGGCGACTGCTACGACCGCTACCTGGTCCGCGTGGCCGAAATGCGCGAGTCCAACCGCATCATCAAGCAGTGCGTGGACTGGCTGCGCGCCAATCCCGGCCCGGTGATCACGGACAACCACAAGGTGGCTCCGCCGTCCCGCGAGGCCATGAAGTCCAACATGGAAGAGCTGATCCACCACTTCAAGCTCTTCACCGAAGGCTTCAAGGTGCCCGAAGGCGAGGCCTATGCAGCCGTGGAACACCCCAAGGGTGAATTCGGCATTTATTTGATCAGCGATGGCGCCAACAAGCCCTATCGCCTGAAGATCCGTCCACCAGGATTCGTGCACCTGGCCGCTCTCGACGAGATGAGCCGTGGCCACATGCTGGCTGACGCCGTGATGGTGCTCAGTACCCTGGACATCGTGTTTGGAGACGTTGACCGATGATTACCGAAGCGACCAAGGAACGCTTTGCGCGTGAGGTGGCCAAGTATCCGGCTGACCAGAAACAGTCTGCCGTGATGGCCTGCCTGTCCATCGTGCAGCAGGAGCAGGGCTGGGTGAGCGCCGAGAGCGAAGCCGTGATTGCCGAATTTCTGGGCATGCCCGAAATCGCGGTGCACGAAGTCACCACCTTCTACAACATGTACAACCAGCGCCCCGTTGGCAAGTACAAGCTGAACGTCTGCACCAACCTGCCTTGCCAACTGCGCGACGGCTACAAGGCGCTGCACCACCTGGAGCACAAGCTGGGCATCAAGATGGGCGAAACCACGCCCGACGGCATGTTCACGCTGCAGCAGTCGGAGTGCCTGGGCGCCTGCGCCGATTCCCCGGTGATGCTGGTCAACGACCGTTGCATGTGCAGCTTCATGAGCAACGAGAAGCTCGACGAGCTGGTGGACGGCCTGCGCGCTGCGGAGGGCAAGGCATGAGCACCATTCTGAACAATCCCGCCGCCAATGCGGTGCTGGCCAAGTTCGCCTCCTCGGGCAACGAAACCTGCTTTCACGACCGCCATATCAATCCGCAGATCTATGCGGATCTGAACGGCAGCAACTGGTCCATCAAGGACTACGAGGCACGCGGCGGCTACCAGGCGCTGCGCAAGATCCTGGGCAAGGACGGCGGCGAAGGCCTGACCCAGGATCAGGTGATCGCCACCGTCAAGGAATCCGGCCTGCGCGGCCGTGGCGGCGCGGGCTTTCCGACCGGCCTGAAGTGGAGCTTCATGCCCCGCCAGTTCCCCGGACAGAAGCACCTGGTGTGCAACTCGGACGAGGGCGAGCCCGGTACCTGCAAGGACCGCGACATCCTGATGTTCAACCCCCACATCGTGATCGAGGGCATGATCATTGCCGCGTATGCGATGGGCATCAGCGTCGGCTACAACTACATTCACGGCGAGATCTTCCAGGTCTACGAGCGCTTCGAGGCCGCTCTGGAGGAAGCCCGTGCCGCCGGCTATCTGGGCGACAACATCCTGGGCAGCAGCTTCAGCTTCCAGCTGCATGCGCACCATGGCTTCGGGGCCTATATCTGCGGCGAGGAGACCGCGCTGCTGGAATCGCTGGAAGGCAAGAAGGGCCAGCCCCGCTTCAAGCCGCCGTTCCCGGCCAGCTTCGGCCTGTACGGCAAGCCGACGACCATCAACAACACCGAAACCTTTGCGGCCGTTCCCTGGATCATCCGCAACGGCGGCCAGGCCTATCTGGAGTGCGGCAAGCCCAACAACGGCGGCACCAAGATCTTCTCGGTCAGCGGCGACGTGAACCTGCCCGGCAACTACGAGATCCCGCTGGGCACGCCATTCTCCAAGCTGCTGGAGCTTGCAGGCGGCGTGCGCACCGGCCGCAAGCTCAAGGCCGTGATCCCCGGCGGCTCCTCGTCGCCCGTGCTGCCGGCCGACATCATCATGGAATGCACCATGGACTACGACTCCATCGCCAAGGCCGGCTCCATGCTGGGTTCCGGGGCGGTGATCGTGATGGACGATTCGCGCGACATGGTCGAGAGCCTGCTGCGCCTGTCGTACTTCTACCAGCACGAGTCCTGCGGCCAATGCACGCCCTGCCGTGAAGGCACGGGCTGGCTGTGGCGCGTGGTCAATCGTATTCAGCACGGCGAAGGCCGTCCGGAAGATATCGAGCTGTTGGACTCGGTGTCCGTGAACATCATGGGCCGCACGATCTGTGCGCTGGGCGATGCGGCAGCCATGCCGGTGCGCGCCATGATCAAGCACTTCCGCCACGAGTTTGAAGCGAAGATCCAGAACGCTTCCAAGCAGGCTGCGTAAGCGCCTGATCGCGAGACAAGCATATGGTTGAAATTGAACTGGACGGAAAAAAGGTGGAGGTCTCGGAAGGCAGCATGGTCATGCATGCTGCCGAGAAGGCCGGCTCCTATATTCCTCACTTCTGCTACCACAAGAAGCTCTCCATTGCGGCCAACTGCCGCATGTGCCTTGTGGACGTTGAAAAGGCTCCCAAGCCCATGCCTGCCTGCGCCACGCCCGTGACGCAAGGCATGATCGTGCGCACCAAGAGCGAAAAGGCCATCAAGGCGCAACAGTCGGTGATGGAGTTCCTGCTCATCAATCACCCGCTGGACTGCCCCATCTGCGACCAGGGCGGCGAATGCCAGCTGCAGGATCTGGCAGTGGGCTATGGCGCCAGCAGCTCGCGCTACGAGGAAGAAAAGCGCGTGGTGTTCCACAAGAACGTGGGCCCGCTGATTTCCATGGAGGAAATGAGCCGCTGCATCCACTGCACACGCTGCGTGCGCTTCGGCCAGGAAGTGGCCGGCGTCATGGAGCTGGGCATGATCAACCGTGGCGAGCATTCCGAGATCACCACCGTGGTGGGCGATACCGTGGATTCCGAGCTGTCGGGCAACATGATCGACATCTGCCCCGTGGGCGCGCTGACCAGCAAGCCCTTCCGCTACAGCGCCCGCACCTGGGAGCTGTCGCGCCGCAAGTCGGTCTCTCCGCATGACTCCACCGGCGCCAACCTGATCGTCCAGGTCAAGAACCACAAGGTGCTGCGCGTCGTGCCCTTCGAGAACGAGGAAGTCAACGAGTGCTGGATCGCCGACCGTGACCGCTTCTCGTACGAAGCACTCAACAGCGACGAACGCCTGACCCGCCCCATGCTCAAGCAGGGCGGCGAGTGGAAGGAAGTCGACTGGCAGACAGCCCTGGAATACGTGGCCAACGGCCTGCAGCAGATCAAGAGCCAGCACGGCGCCAGCGCCATTGGCGCCCTGGTGAGCCCGCACAGCACGCTGGAAGAACTGTATCTGGCCGGCAAGCTGGTGCGCGGCCTGGGCAGCGAGAACATCGACTACCGCCTGCGCAATGCCGAGTTCGCTGCCACCCAGGGCGTGCAGTGGCTGGGCCTGCCCATCGCCGGCCTGTCGACCCTGCAGTCGGCGCTGGTCGTCGGCTCCAACCTGCGCAAGGATCACCCGCTGTTCGCACAGCGCATCCGCCAGGCTGCCAAGAAGGGCTGCAAGGTTTTTGCCATCAACGAGCGCGTGTACGACTGGGCCCTGCCCGTCAACGCTTCGGTGGTTGCTGCCGCGGACTGGGCCCAGGCCCTGGCCGACGTGGCTGCTGCCGTGGCGCAGGCCAAGGGCGTGGACGCACCGGTGGCTGCGACTGCCCACAACGAGGCGCAGGCCATCGCTGCCGCGCTGCTGGCTGGCGAGCACAAGGCCATTTTGCTGGGCAATGCCGCCGCGCACCACGCACAGGCTTCCACGCTGCTGGCCCTGGCCAACTGGATTGCCGAGCAGACCGGTGCCAGCGTTGGCTACCTGACCGAAGCCGCCAACACCGTGGGCGCGCAGTGGGTCAAGGCCGTCCCTGGCGCCAACGGCCAGAACGCCGGCCAGATGCTGGCTGGAGGCCTGAAGGCAGCCATCCTGCTGAACAACGAACCCGAGTTCGACAGCGCTGCCGGCAAGGCCGCTGGCGAAGCGCTGGCCAAGGCCGAAATGGTCGTGACCCTGAGCCCGTTCAAGGCCAACATGGAATTCAGCGATGTGCTGCTGCCCATCGCGCCGTTCACCGAAACCTCCGGCAGCTTCGTGAATGCCGAAGGCCGCGTGCAGGGCTTCCACGCCGTGGTCAAGCCGCTGGGCGATACCCGTCCGGCCTGGAAGGTGCTGCGCGTGCTGTCCAATCTGCTGGGCATTTCCGGCGTGGACTACGAGACCTCCCAGGAAGTGCTGGCCGCTGCCACGGGCGGCGTCGCCCAAGTGCCTGCCGGCCAGCTCAGCAATGCCGCCAAGGCCGTGAGCAGCCTGCCGGCCGCCGGCAGCATGCCTGCACCGGTGGTGGCAAGCATTTACCAGCTCGACAGCATTGTGCGCCGCGCAACGTCGCTGCAATTGACGGCCGATGCCCGTCAGGTTCGTGAGGGAGGCGCCGCATGATCGACGCATTGAAAGTCTGGGGCGCCGGCTTGTCCACGGCCCCTTTCTGGACCGACGTGGCCTGGCCCGTCATCTGGATTCTGCTGGGTATCGTGGCCATCGTGGCGCCGCTGATGGGCGCCGTGGCCTACCTGACGCTGTGGGAACGCAAGCTGCTCGGCTTCATGCAGATCCGCCTGGGCCCCAACCGCGTGGGCCCCATGGGCCTGCTGCAGCCTCTGGCAGACGGCCTGAAGCTGCTGACCAAGGAACTGATCCAGCCCACGCGCGCAGCCAAGGGCCTGTTCTACGTGGGCCCCGTCATGGCCATCATGCCGGCCCTGGCGGCCTGGGTGGTGATTCCCTTCGGCCCCGAAGTGGCGCTGACCAACGTCAACGCCGGCCTGCTGCTGATGATGGCCATTACTTCGATCGAAGTCTATGGCGTGATCATCGCCGGCTGGGCATCGAACTCCAAGTACGCCTTCCTGGGCGCGCTGCGCGCTTCGGCACAGATGGTCAGCTATGAAATCGCGCTGGGCTTCTGCTTCCTGGTGGTCATCATGGTCACGGGCAGCATGAACCTCACGCAGATCGTGATGAGCCAGGCGCATGGCCAGTTCGCCTCCATGGGCGTGGGCATCCTGTCCTGGAACTGGCTGCCGCTGCTGCCCATCTTCATCGTCTACCTGATTTCGGTCGTGGCCGAAACCAACCGCCACCCCTTCGACGTGGTGGAAGGCGAAGCCGAAATCGTGGCCGGCCACATGGTCGAGTATTCGGGCATGGGCTTCGCGGTCTTCTTCCTGGCCGAATACGCCAGCATGTGGCTGGTGTCCATTCTGGCCGTGATCATGTTCCTGGGCGGCTGGCTGCCTCCGGTCGACTTCCTGGGCTTCATCCCGGGCTGGATCTGGCTTGCCATCAAGACCTTCCTGGTCGTGTCCTGCTTCATCTGGATCCGCGCAACGTTCCCGCGCTTTCGCTACGACCAGATCATGCGCCTGGGCTGGAAGATCTTCATTCCGGTCACCCTGGTGTGGCTGATCGTTGTGGGTGCCTGGCTGTACTCGCCCTGGAACATCTGGAACTAAAGCGGAGTACGTATGTCTGCGGTTGCTGCAACTCCTTTTTCCTTCAAAGACTTCCTCAAGAGCTTCATGCTCTGGGAGCTGGCCAAGGGCATGGCCCTGACCGGCCGCTACACCTTCCGTCGCAAGATCACGGTGCAGTTCCCCGAGGAAAAGACTCCCCTGTCGCCACGCTTCCGTGGCCTGCATGCGCTGCGCCGTTATGACAACGGCGAAGAGCGCTGCATTGCCTGCAAGCTGTGCGAGGCCGTCTGCCCGGCCATGGCCATCACCATCGAATCCGACGTTCGTGACGACGGTTCGCGTCGCACCACGCGTTACGACATCGACCTGACCAAGTGCATCTTCTGCGGTTTCTGCGAGGAAAGCTGCCCGGTGGACTCCATCGTGGAGACGCACATCTTCGAATATCACGGCGAAAAGCGCGGTGACCTCTACTTCACCAAGGACATGCTCCTGGCCGTAGGCGACCGCTATGAAGCCGAGATCGCTGCCAACAAGGCAGCCGATGCCAAGTACCGCTGAAGCGGCTGCCTGATCACTTGAAAAGATTCGATCCATGGACGCCAAAACTGGTTTTTTCTATTTGTTCTCGGCAGTGCTGCTGTTCGCAGCCTTCCGGGTGATCACGGCCCGCAATCCCGTGCATGCCGTGCTCAATCTGATCCTGGCCTTCTCCCAGGCCGCGGCCATCTGGCTGCTGCTCAAGGCCGAGTTCCTGGGCATCGCCCTGGTGCTGGTCTACCTGGGCGCCGTGATGGTGCTGTTCCTGTTCGTCGTGATGATGCTGGACATCCGCATCGATGCGCTGCGCCGTGGCTTCTGGAAGCACTTCCCGTTCGCCGCGCTGATCGGCGCACTGATTGCCTTTGAAATGGGCATGGTGCTGATGGGCGGCTTCGGCGATGTCGAAGAGTCCAAGGCCGTGGCGGCGACCGCCGTCAATGCGGCCGGCCAGGCGGTGCAGTACTCCAACACCCAGGAGCTGGGCAAGCTGCTGTACACCAAGTACCTGTATCCGGTGGAAATCGCTGCCGTGATCCTGCTGGTGGCCATGATTGCCGCGATCGCCCTGACGCTGCGCAAGCGCAAGGACAGCAAGGCCGTCAACCCGGCGCAGCAGATCCGCGTGCGTGCCCAGGACCGCATCAAGCTGGTCAAGCAGCCGGTCACCCAGCCCCCGCAACAACCTGCCGCCGAAGCCGTGGCGCCTGCCGTGGAGACAAAAGCATGACGCTGACTCTGGGCCATTTTCTGACGCTGGGCGCCATGCTGTTCGCGCTCGCCGTGGTTGGCATCTTTCTGAACCGCAAGAACCTGATCGTCTTGCTCATGGCCATCGAGCTGATGCTGCTGGCCGTGAACATGAACTTCGTGGCGTTCTCCAGCTATCTGGGCGACATGAACGGACAGGTGTTCGTGTTCTTCATCCTGACGGTGGCTGCCGCTGAGTCGGCCATCGGTCTGGCGATCCTGGTGCTGCTGTTCCGTAACAAGAGCAGTATCGATGCGGAAGATCTCAACGCCCTCAAGGGCTGAGTCCGCCCGTTACTTGCAAGGTTCTCAAGAATGAGTCAAACCCTTTCTGCATCCATGCTGCTCGCGGTGCCGTTGGCGCCGCTGGCCGGCTCCGCGCTCGCGGGTATCTGGGGCACCGCCTTCGGCGGCAACAAGATTGGTCGCACCGGCAGCAGCTCCCTGACGATCCTGGGCGTGCTGGTCGCCTTCATCCTGTCGGCCCTGGTGTTCCAGAGCGTCGTCTTCGACGGCGCCAAGTTCAACGAGACCATCTACACCTGGATGGTGGTCGGCGGCCTGAAGATGGAGGTCGGCTTCCTGATCGACTCCCTGACGGCCATGATGATGTGCGTGGTGACCTTCGTGTCGCTGATGGTGCACATCTACACCATGGGCTACATGGCCGAAGACGACGGCTACGACCGTTTCTTCTCCTACATCTCGCTGTTCACCTTCTCCATGCTGATGCTCGTGATGAGCAACAACATGCTGCAGCTGTTCTTCGGCTGGGAAGCCGTGGGCCTGGTGTCCTACCTGCTGATCGGTTTCTACTTCAAGAAGGAATCGGCCATCTTCGCCAACCTGAAGGCCTTTCTGGTCAACCGCGTCGGCGACTTCGGCTTCATCCTGGGCATCGGCCTGATCGCTGCCTACACCGGCACGCTGAACTACTCGGAAATCTTCGCCAAGCTGCCCGAGATCCAGAACACCCAGCTGCCCGGCACGGGCTGGATGCTGGTGACCGTGGCGGCCATCTGCCTGTTCGTGGGCGCGATGGGCAAGTCGGCCCAGTTCCCGCTGCATGCCTGGCTGCCCGACTCCATGGAAGGCCCGACCCCCATCTCGGCGCTGATCCACGCCGCCACCATGGTGACGGCCGGCATCTTCATGGTCTCGCGCATGTCGCCGCTGTACGAGCTGTCGGACGTGGCGCTGAACTTCATCCTGGTGATCGGCTCCATCACGGCACTGTTCATGGGTATCCTGGGCATCATCCAGAACGACATCAAGCGCGTGATCGCGTACTCCACGCTGTCGCAGCTGGGCTACATGACCGTGGCGCTGGGCGTTTCCGCCTACTCGGTGTCCGTGTTCCACCTGATGACCCACGCCTTCTTCAAGGCCCTGCTGTTCCTCGGCGCCGGTTCGGTCATCATGGGCATGCACCACAACCAGGACATCCGCTGGATGGGCGGCGTGCGCAAGTACATGCCCATCACCTGGATCACCTTCCTGCTGGGCAACCTGGCGCTGATCGGCACGCCGTTCTTCTCGGGCTTCTACTCCAAGGACGCCATCATCGAAGCGGTGCATGCATCGCACCTGCCCGGAGCCGGCTTTGCCAGCTTCGCGGTGCTGGCCGGCGTGTTCATCACCGCCTTCTACTCCTTCCGCCTGTACTTCATCGTCTTCCACGGCAAGGAGCGCTACGACCAGAATCCCGACGCGCACCACGATGACCACCATGGTCATGACGACCACCACGGCCATGGCCACGATGCCAAGCCGCATGAGTCGCCTGCCGTCGTGACCGTGCCGCTGATCCTGCTGGCCATTCCCTCGGTGGTGATCGGTGCCATGGCGCTGGACACCATGGTGCTCGGCGGCTTCTTCAAGGATGTGATCTTCGTCGACGGCGCCAAGCACCATGCGATGGCCGAGCTGGCCGAAGAGATCCACGGCTGGGTGCCGATGGCGCTGCACGGCTTCACGGCCGCACCGTTCTGGCTGGCCCTGGCCGGTGTGCTCGTGTCCTATGTGTTCTACATGGTCAAGCCCGGGATTCCGGCCGCCATCATGGCCTTCTCCAAGAAGATCGGCCTGTACCAGGTGCTGGAAGGCAAGTACGGCGTGGACTGGGTCTACGAGAACATCTTCGCCCGCGGCGGCCGCGCCTTCGGCACGCTGTTCTGGAAGGTCGGCGACCAGGCCATCATCGATGGCGCCATCGTGAACGGTTCCTGGAAACTCATGGCCAAGTTCGGCCAGTGGGTGCGCGGCCTGCAGTCGGGCTATCTCTATCACTACGCGTTGGTCATGATCCTGGGCATCTTTGCGCTCATGACGTACTTCGTGTGGCTCAACAAGTAGTAGGGGAATAACAAAAATGGGATTGTTGAGTCTTGCTATCTGGGTGCCGATCGCCTTCGGCATCTTCCTCCTGGCCCTGAGCCGGGAAGGGCAGGCCGGCGCGGTGCGCTGGATGGCCCTGCTCGGAGCCCTGCTGGGCTTCGCGGTGACGATTCCGGTCATGACCGGTTTCGACACCACCACGGCCAGCATGCAGTTCGTGGAAAACGCCCTGTGGATTGAGCGCTTCAATATCCACTACCACCTGGGCGTGGACGGCATCTCCATGTGGTTCGTGCCGCTGACGGCCTTCATCACCGTGATCGTGGTGATCGCCTCGTGGGAGAACATCACCGAGCGCGTGAACCAGTACATGGGCGCGTTCCTGATCCTGTCGGGCCTGATGGTCGGCGTGTTCTGCGCGCTGGATGGCATGCTGTTCTACGTGTTCTTCGAAGCCACGCTGATCCCGATGTACCTGATCATCGGTATCTGGGGCGGACCGAACCGCATCTACGCGGCCTTCAAGTTCTTCCTGTACACCCTGCTGGGCTCGCTGCTCACGCTGGTGGCCATCATCTACCTGTACACCCAGTCGGGCGGCAGCTTCGAGATCCTGGACTGGCACAAGCTGCCTCTGTCCGGCACGGCGCAGACGCTGATCTTCTTCGCCTTCTTTGCGGCCTTCGCGGTCAAGGTGCCCATGTTCCCGGTGCACACCTGGCTGCCCGACGTGCACGTGGAAGCGCCCACCGGCGGTTCCGCCGTGCTGGCCGCCATCATGCTGAAGCTGGGCGCCTATGGCTTCCTGCGCTTCTCGCTGCCCATCGCCCCCGATGCGGCGCACGAGTGGTCCGGCCTGATCATCACCCTGTCGCTGATCGCCGTGATCTACGTGGGCGTGGTGGCCCTGGTGCAGAAGGACATGAAGAAGCTGGTGGCCTACTCGTCCGTGGCGCACATGGGCTTCGTGACCCTGGGCTTCTTCATGTTCAACAACCTGGGCATCTCCGGCGGCCTGGTGCAGATGATCGCCCACGGCTTCGTGTCGGGCGCCATGTTCCTGTGCATCGGCGTGCTGTACGACCGCGTGCACTCGCGTGAAATCGCGGCCTACGGCGGCGTGGTCAACACCATGCCCAAGTTCGCAGCCTTTGCCCTGCTGTTCTCCATGGCCAACTGCGGCCTGCCTGCAACGGCCGGCTTCGTGGGCGAGTGGATGGTGATCCTGGGCGCGGTGGACTACAACTTCTGGATCGGCCTGGGTGCCGCGACAGCCCTGATCTTCGGCGCCTCCTACACCCTGTGGATGTACAAGCGCGTCTACCTGGGTCCCGTGGGCAACGACAATGTCGCCGCGCTCAAGGACATCGGCGGCCGCGAATTCCTGGTGCTGGGCGTGCTGGCGATCGCAGTGCTCTACATGGGCCTGTATCCCAAGCCCTTCACAGATGTGATGGATGTGTCCGTGGCTGAGCTCATCAAGCATGTGGCTGTGAGCAAGCTCCACTGACCAGACTGAAACGAGAGACTCGAGATGATTGACAACTTCAGCTGGCTGGCGGTCTACCCGGAGATCACCCTCCTGGTCATGGCCTGCGTGATCGCCTTGGTGGACCTGGGCGTGACGAGCGCGCGCCGCACGGGCACCTATGTTCTGACGATGCTGACCCTGCTGGTCGTGGCCGTGATGCAAGGCATGTACGCCGCCAGCGGCAACACCTTCTACGGCTGGGGCAACATGGTGGTTTCCGACGCCATGGGCAACTGGCTCAAGTGCTTCGCCACCGTGGCCATGATGGTCACCCTGGTCTACGGCCGCCCCTATGCGGGCGACCGCGACATGCTGCGTGGCGGTGAACTGTTCACCATGTCCCTGCTGGCGCTGCTGGGCATGTTCATCATGATCTCCGGCAATAACTTCCTGGTGATCTACCTGGGCCTGGAACTGCTGACGCTGTCCAGCTACGCGCTCGTGGCCCTGCGCCGCGACCATGCCACCTCGGTGGAAGCCGCGATGAAGTACTTCGTGCTGGGCGCCATGGCCTCGGGCTTCCTGCTGTACGGCATGTCCATGCTCTACGGCGCGACCGGCTCGCTGGACATCGGCGAAGTGTTCAAGGCCATCAACTCCGGCCAAATCAAGCACCAGGTGCTGGTCTTCGGTCTGGTGTTCGTGGTGGCCGGCCTGGCCTTCAAGCTCGGCGTGGTGCCTTTCCACATGTGGGTTCCCGACGTGTACCAGGGCGCGCCCAGCGCCATCACCATCCTGATCGGCGGCGCACCCAAGCTGGCGGCCTTCGCCATGACCATCCGCCTGCTGGTGGACGGCCTGCTGCCCCTGGCCATCGACTGGCAGCAGATGCTGATGGTCCTGGCCGTCGCCTCGCTGCTGATCGGCAACCTGGCCGGTCTGCAGCAGACCAACCTCAAGCGCATGCTGGCCTACTCGACGATCTCCCAGATGGGCTTCGTGCTGCTGGGCCTGATGTCGGGCGTGGTGGACGGCAAGGTGGATCCCGCGACCATCGAGAACGCCTACAGCTCGGCCATGTTCTACGTGGTCACCTACGTGCTGACGGCGCTGGCATCGTTCGGCATCATCCTGCTGCTGGCCCGCGAAGGCTTCGAGAGCGACGAGATCTCCGATCTGGCCGGGCTCAACCAGCGCAGCCCCCTGTATGCCGGCGTGATGGCCATCTGCCTGTTCTCCATGGCCGGTATTCCTCCGCTGGTCGGCTTCTACGCCAAGCTGTCCGTGCTGCAGGCACTGGTGGCCTCGGGCAGCAGCCTGTACATCGGCCTGGCCGTGTTCGCCGTGGTCATGTCGCTGATCGGCGCCTTCTACTACCTGCGCGTCGTCAAGGTCATGTACTTCGACGAGCCCATCACGGCCACCAGCGTCTCGGCGCCCCTGGATGTGCGCGTGGTGCTGACCGTCAACGGTGCGCTGGTGCTGCTGCTCGGCATCCTGCCGGGCGGCCTGATGGCCCTGTGCGCCGACGCCATCGTGCGTGCCCTGGCCTCCTGATGATGAACGCGGCGCGGCTCCAGTCCGCGCCGCTTTTCCGAGGAATGCCTTAGCGTGTCCATTACCGCTTCCATCTGGCTTGTAATCTTGGCTGCCCTTGTGGCAGCCAATTTGCCTTTTATCAACCAGCGCTGGGCCGTGGTCGGCCCGGTCGCCCAGGGACGCAAGCCCATGTGGGCGCGCCTGCTGGAAATGCTGGTGCTGTACTTCCTGGTAGGTGGTCTGGCCCTGCTGCTGGAGCGCCGTGCCGGCCAGATCGCTCCCCAGGGCTGGGAGTTCTACGCCGTCACGGGTGCGCTGTTCCTGACCCTGGCTTTTCCCGGCTTCGTGTACCGCTATCTCGTGCACCGCCGGGACTGATTGCATAAAAGCGCATACTGGGCAGCGAGGCGCCGCTTGCGTTGCCCGAGAGACCATCATGAAAGTGCTCGACCTTCATTGCCCGCTGGGCCATGTATTTGAAGGCTGGTTCGCTTCGGAAGATGATTTCCAGAACCAGCTGCAGCGCAAGCTGGTGCAATGCCCGGTTTGCGGCGACCATGACGTGACCAAGCGCCTGAGCGCGCCGCGCCTGAACCTGGGCGCGCAGCCATCCGCCCCGCGCACGCCAGCGGGTTCCGGCCGCGAGGCTGCCGCGCAGCTGCCTCCTGCCGCCGAGCTCAGTCCCCAGGCCCGCGAACACCTGCAGGCCTTGCAGGCGGCCTGGATGCAGTGGTCGCGCAAGGTTGCGGCCAACACCGAAAATGTGGGCGACCGCTTTGCCGAGGAAGTCCGCCGCATGCACTATGGCGAGATCGACGAGCGCGCCATCCGTGGCCAGGCCAGTCCCCGGCAGGCCATGGAGCTGATGGAAGAGGGCATAGGCGTCATCCCCCTGGCCCTGCCCGAAGGCGGCAGCGGCAAGCTGCAATAGACCGGTTTGGGTCGGCATGGCTTTTTGCCAGCCGGCACGCTGCAGCCGATGCGCTCTTGATTCAGTAGCTTCCAGCGCCTGCCGGGATTGCAATTCGGTATTGAATAGACTGGAAATCTGCGCATGGCTTGCGCCGTGAGCTTCGCTATTCATAGCGAACTCTTTATCTTTGTCGCCTTTCGCGCATTCGGCGACAAACTCAAGCACATTTTGCATCCGCTTGCCAGCAGCCCCGGGATGGACAAGGGGCTTTGCAGTCTCGGGGTTTTCCGCATGCGGGTTTGGCAGAGGCCGCGGCCACAGTTCCGGAATTTTTGCTCTTTTATCCATAGCAAACTGGCGCGCACACAGGCTGCTGTCGCTTGATATGTCGGCTTCTTGACAACCACCGCCATCGCTTGCCGGCCGAGCCGAAGGCGCGTTTGCCTGGCGCATCGTATGTGAGCGAATGCTTCCATGCTAGGCAAGCCATAGCAGCCTACCTAGGGAAAACATGGTGCCGTTTCAGGCGTGAAATGGCGTGGACCCTAGGAGTTTCCCGCTGCGGCGCTGCAGCACGCAGGGCCAAGATGCGACGCTGTGGACCGGCTGCGTGGGCAATGCCCGCACGGGCCGGCTTCCTGGAGGTTTCCACGATCTGCGGCCTGGCGCGCGCACGGATGAGTTAACTGATGAGCGAACTGATTCTCCAAACCCATCACCTCACCAAAGAGTTCAAGGGCTTCACGGCTGTCAGCAAGGTCGACCTGGCCGTGCGCCGCGGCTCCATCCATGCGCTGATCGGCCCCAACGGCGCAGGCAAGACCACCTGTTTCAACCTGCTGACCAAGTTCCTGGAGCCCACCTCCGGCACCATTTTGTTCAACGGCACCGACATCACGCGCGAGGCACCGGCCCAGATCGCGCGCCGCGGCGTGATCCGTTCCTTCCAGATCTCGGCCGTGTTCCCGCATTCCACGCTGCTGGAGAACGTGCGCATCGGCCTGCAGCGCAAGCTGGGCACGGCCTTCCATTTCTGGAGCAGCGAAAAGACGCTGAACCAGCTCAACGATCGCGCCATGGAGCTGCTGACCGAAGTGGGCCTGCAGGACCTGGCCGATGAAGTCACCGTCAACCTGCCCTATGGCCGCAAGCGCGCGCTGGAGATCGCCACCACGCTGGCCATGGAGCCCGAGCTCATGCTGCTGGACGAGCCCACGCAAGGCATGGGCCACGAGGATGTGGACCGCGTGACGCAGCTGATCAAGAAGGTCTCGGCCGGCCGCACCATCCTGATGGTGGAGCACAACATGAAGGTCATCTCCACGATCGCCGACCGCATCACGGTGCTGCAGCGCGGGGCGGTGCTGGCCGAAGGGCCTTACGAAGAAGTCTCGAACAATCCGCAGGTGATGGAAGCCTATATGGGGACGACCGAAGGCCAGCTGCAGGGAGGGCATTGACATATGACCCTCCTGAGCCGCCTGCTCCATGGATGGAGCGGGCTTGGGCCATGCCTGTTTTGAACGATATGCCTTGGACCGACGAACAATGAATCAGACAAGCACTCCGGCGCTGGAGATCAAGGGGCTGAACGCCTGGTACGGCGAATCCCATGTGCTGCACGGCATGGACCTGGTGGTTCAGCCCGGCGAGGTGGTCACGCTGCTGGGCCGCAACGGGGCCGGGCGCACTTCCACGCTGCGCGCCGTGATGGGCCTGACCGGTTCGCGCAAGGGCTCGATCCGGATCAACGGCGTGGAGACCATCCATCTGCCCACGCACAGGATCGCCCACCTGGGCGTGGGCTACTGCCCCGAGGAGCGCGGCATCTTCGCCAGCCTCTCCTGCGAGGAAAACCTGATGCTGCCGCCGCCGCTCAAGACCGGCGCGGCGGGCATGAGCATCCAGGAGATCTACGAGATGTTCCCCAACCTCCATGAGCGCCGCCACAGCCAGGGCACGCGCCTGTCGGGCGGCGAGCAGCAGATGCTGGCCGTGGCCCGCATCCTGCGCACCGGCGCGCGGCTGCTGCTGCTCGACGAGATTTCCGAGGGCCTGGCGCCCGTGATCGTGCAGGCGCTGGCGCGCATGATCACCACGCTGCGCGCCAAGGGCTACACCGTGGTCATGGTGGAGCAGAACTTCCGCTTCGCCGCGCCGCTGGCTGACCGCTTCTACGTGGTCGAGCACGGCCATGTGGTCGAGCGCTTCGGCGCCGCCGAGCTGGAGGCCAAGATGCCGGTGCTCAACGAGCTGCTGGGCGTCTGAGCCTTTCGCCATGGATTCACAGAGTTGGTGCTTCATTGACCCGCTGACAACAAACCCCCCCAAACCAAGGAGACCGTGATGAAAGCAAAGTTGAGCGTCCTGTCGTGCATGCTGGTGGCCGCCGGCCTGGCCAGCCCCCTGGTGCAGGCCCAGGAAAAGGTGAAGATCGGCTTCGTGACCGACATGTCCAGCCTCTATGCCGACGTGGAAGGCAAGAACGGCGTGGTCGCCATGCAGATGGCCATCGAGGACTTCGGCGGCAAGGCGCTGGGCCAGCCCATCGAGCTGCTGACGGCCGACCACCAGAACAAGGCCGACATCGCGGCCTCCAAGATGCGCGAGTGGATCGATACCCAGAACATCTCGCTGGTGTTCAGCGGCACGAACTCGGGCACGGCCCTGGCCGTCTCGCAGGTGGCCAACGAGAAAAAGCGCGTGCACATCAACAACGGCGCGGGCTCCTCGGCGCTGACCAACGAGCAGTGCAATCCCTACACCATCCACTATGCCTATGACACCGTGGCACTGGCCAAGGGCACGGGCGGCGCCGTGGTGGACCGCGGGGGCAAGAACTGGTTCTTCCTGACGGCCGACTACGCGTTCGGCCACGCGCTGGAAGCCGACACCACGGCCGTGATCAAGGCCAAGGGCGGCCAGGTGCTGGGTTCGGTCAAGCACCCGCTCAACGCCTCGGACTTCTCGTCCTTCCTGCTGCAGGCGCAGAACTCCAAGGCCCAGATCCTGGGCCTGGCCAATGCCGGCGGCGACACCATCAACGCCATCAAGGCGGCCAAGGAATTCGGCATCAACAAGACCATGAAGACCGCGGGCCTGCTGGTCTTCCTGACCGACATCCACAGCCTGGGCCTGAAGAACACCGAAGGCCTGCTGCACACCACCAGCTGGTACTGGGACATGAACGACGAGACGCGCAAGTTCGCCAACAAGTTCTTTGCCAAGACCAAGCGCATGCCCACCGACGTGCAGGCCGCCGACTACTCGGCCGTGATGAACTACCTGAAGGCGGTCGAGGCCGTGAAGACCACCAATGCCGAGAAGGTGATGGCCTACCTCAAGAGCACGCCCATCAACGACTTCTACGCCAAGGGCTCGATCCGTCCCGACGGCACCTTCGCGCACGACATGTACCTGGTGGAAGCCAAGAAGCCCAGCGAGTCCAAGAAGCCCTGGGACTACCTGAAGGTGCTGCAGACCCTGCCCGCCGACACCGTCTGGACCACCAAGGCCGAGACCAAGTGCGCGGCCTGGAAGTGATCTGATGCCCCGGCCCTGACGCTCACCGCGTTTATCGATTACCCACCAGCGTACCTCTCATGGAAATCTTCGGTGTTTCATTGCCGGGCCTGATGAGCCAGCTCCTCCTGGGGCTGGTCAACGGCTCGTTCTACGCAATCCTGAGCCTGGGCCTGGCCGTGATCTTCGGCCTGCTCAACGTCATCAACTTTGCGCACGGCGCACTGTTCATGCTCGGGGCCATGTTCACCTGGATGGCCATGAGCTATTTCGAGATCAACTACTGGGTGATGTTGATCCTGGCCCCCGTGCTGGTGGGATTTTTCGGCGTGCTCATAGAGCGCTTTCTGCTGCGCTGGATCTACAAGCTCGATCATCTCTACGGCCTGCTGCTCACGCTGGGGCTGTCGCTGCTGATCGAGGGCGTTTTCCGCTCGGTCTACGGCGTCTCGGGCCTGGGCTACGACACGCCCGAACTGCTTGAAGGCGCCACCAACCTGGGCTTCATGGTGCTGCCCAACTACCGCGCCTGGGTGGTGCTGGCCTCCATCCTGGTCTGCATCGCGACTTGGTTCGTGATCGAGAAGACCCGCATCGGCGCCTACCTGCGCGCGGGCACCGAGAACCCGCGCCTGGTCGAGGCCTTCGGCGTGAACGTGCCCGTCATGATCACGCTGACCTATGCCTTCGGCGCCGCGCTGGCCGCCTTCGCCGGCGTGCTGGCCGCACCGGTCTACCAGGTCACGCCGCTGATGGGACAGAACCTCATCATCGTGGTGTTCGCCGTGGTGGTGATCGGCGGCATGGGCTCCATCATGGGCTCCATCGTCACCGGCCTGGGGTTGGGCGTGATCGAGGGCCTGACCAAGGTGTTCTGGCCCGAGGCTTCGTCCACCGTCGTCTTTTTCATCATGGTGATCGTTCTGCTGATTCGCCCCGCAGGCCTCTTCGGCAAAGAAAAATAAGAGGGGCGCTACATGAAATCCAAGATGCCTGTTCAACGCATTGCGCCCTGGGGTTACGGCCTGCTGCTGCTGGGCCTGATCGCCGCGCCATTCCTGGGCGCCTATCCCGTGTTCGTGATGAAGCTCATGTGCTTCGCACTCTTCGCTTCGGCCTTCAACCTGCTGCTCGGCTATACGGGCCTGCTGTCCTTCGGCCATGCGGCCTTTCTCGGCGGCGCGGCCTACATCACGGGCTATACCGTCAAGGCCTGGGCCGTCACCCCCGAGATCGGCATGCTGCTGGGCACGGCCTTCGGTGCCGTGCTGGGCCTGGTGTTCGGCTGGCTGGCCATCCGCCGCCAGGGCATTTATTTCTCGATGATCACGCTGGCGCTGGCCCAGATGCTGTTCTTCGGCGCCCTGCAGGCGCCGTTCACGGGCGGCGAGGACGGCCTGCAGGGCGTGCCGCGCGGCAAGCTGCTGGGCCTGCTCGACCTGGACAGCGACCTGACCATGTACTACGTGACGCTGGTCATCGTGGTGCTGGCCTTTCTGCTCATCGTGCGCACCATCCATTCGCCGTTCGGCCAGGTGCTCAAGGCCATCAAGGAAAACGAGCCGCGCGCCATCTCGCTGGGCTACGACGTCAACCGCTTCAAGCTGCTGGCCTTCGTGATCTCGGCCGCGCTCACGGGCCTGGCCGGCTCGCTCAAGACCATGGTGCTGGGCTTTGCCACGCTGTCCGACGTGCACTGGACCACCTCGGGCCATGTGATCCTGATGACGCTGATGGGCGGCCTGGGCACGCTTTCGGGCCCGCTGCTGGGCTCTGCCGTGGTCGTGGCGCTGGAGAACAAGATCGGCGATTTCGGCACCTTCATGGCGCGCACCACGGGCATCGAATGGTTCTCCACGCTGGGCGAGTCCGTGACCATCGTCACCGGCCTGATCTTCGTGCTGTGCGTGCTGCTGTTCCGCCGCGGCATCATGGGCGAGCTGATCGCCCGACTGCAGCGCAGGAAATAGTGGTTGTCTGCTTCAAGAAAACCCAGGGGAAAAAATCAATCCCTGGGTTTGCATTTTGGGGAATGCCTGATTGAATGACTTTTATCGGCCATTTCCGGACGTTAATAAACGTCAGCTATGGGGCTGCACGGTTAAGGAGATATTGCCACCAAGCGAACTAGCACCGTGACGCGAAGGCAAGAGGTGGAGGCGCGCCAGCTATAGACTGCGCCTTCAGTCTTCATCGTCGAAGATTCCACGTGCTGTTGGGAGGCCGGCCCGCATTCGTTCCATGCCCCGCGCGTACTTTTCCACGGCAATCTTTACTAGCGAGTCGGCGTGCAGAGTTGGCAGGAGCGCTTGGGTGCGCGTTAACAGGTGCTCAAGATCGAAGTACCTCTCCAGATCCCGCGGGTCAATGTGATAAGTTGTCCTACCCACTCGGTCACCCAAGACCTGGACAGTTCCTGTTCCAAGAAACTTAGGCAGAAGGACCGTTAGCAAAGCGTCGTCTTCAATCGCCAACGCAAGCCTCGCGCGCAGAGGCGCCGGATCGGTCCAACTGGACCAGTTGAATAGAACTAATTGAGCATCATCACTTGTCAACAAGCGCTGCAAGTCAGCGGCATCAAGCCGCGAGACCACTGCGGCCTTCAAGTCCAGGACAGTAGCGTCGTCGATTCCGGCCATCCAGTCCTTGCGTTTGCTCGGATCGGAGACGGCTTCCCCCAGGCGTCCGACAACATTGATCATGGTTGAGTACGACTGGCCCTCTCGAATGCAGTGCCGGAGAAGGCCGGCTCTGTCAGTCTCGGGAATCCGTTCGAGAAGGTGATTCAACAGCCACATAACACGCCAGGAGTTCGGAACTCGCATCGTGCCGCCGCGATCGTCTGCGGCGGTCAGCAGGTCCTCGTCGAGAGCAAAGACTGCTTCAATCAGGCGCTCTGCTTGCTGTGCGGTTATGTCGTCTGGTCCTAATTTACTGAGCCGGTCCACGTAGTCTCGTGCCTTTGACCTGCCATCCGAACGTGCGACCTGCTTCGCGGCCTTGAGGGTCTCGATCAATACGGGGAGATCCGACGTGAGCTCTAGGAATTTTGTAAGTTCAGCCTGCGTCAAATGGTCATCGGGCACGCCGAACTGGAAGAAGATGTCGAACAACTCAGGCGAGCAGACGCGAAGGTCCTGGCGCCAGCGCGGCAGGAAGTCGCTGCCATAGCCCATCCTGCCGATTGCCGATTCAACCTTTGGAAACAGCCGCTTCATCAGCGCTGTTACTGGCACGCGGTCGCGCTCATTCAACGAACCCAACCATTTTTGATGAAACTCTGCAATTGCTTCGCGCTCGGGTCCGGCGTGCCCGATAACCCCTGTGAACATTTCCTTGTTGTCGCGAATTGCTTCATAGGCGGCGGGCAAAAACACCCGGACGAACTCTAGAGCGATGTAGTCGACAGGGTTGACCTCACCTGCAACGGGCGGATAGGTGACGGTCAACGCATTGATCAAGCGGATGACGTCCCGCGGCTTTCTGATGAAGTGATCCAGCCCGTCAAGATAGACGTTACCCCAATACGTGGAATCGAACTTAGCGGCCGGTAGTGAGTCGATTAGGGCATCCAAGTCAGCGAAGAACTTGCGCTGTAGGCGCGGCCTATCGACGACCGGGAGAGCAAACGATGCCTGGACAATTTTCTCCAGGTAAGCATTCCCATCGACATTCAGGGACTTCGCCAATGCTTCGGCAACAACCCGCTTGTCGAAGGACAGCAGATAGATGACGTTTGGGAAGTCAGCCAAGGCCTTGACGACTTTGAAGACCTCACGGATTTCGTCTGGAGTGAGTCGATCCAGGTCATCGATGATGAACAGGACTCGTCGTGCCGATGTCTGCAAGAGCTTGGCGATTTCCGCCTTGAGCTGCGGCACATCCTTGGTCTTTCGCTTAAGTAGCTTCAGCAGGGCGCTAACTGGCTTGTCAATCCATGGCGTGCCGGTCGTAAGCGCAACCGCTTTGGATAACGCGCCTGAATATTCGGCCATGAGTTCACCAACCTTCAATAGGGTGGCCGACTCGTTGCGGAGCTTGACTCCAAACTGCGAAAGCAGTTGTGACGCTAGTTGATCGTGCCCATTAAACCACCAGGGATTGAACTCGATGATGATCGGACAGTCGTTTTCATGGATGGTCTGCAAATCGAACTTCACTAAGTTGAGCAGGCTCGACTTACCTGCACCCCAGGGACCGTTGATCGCCATCACCAAGCCGTGCGGGCTGGGGGTCACTCGAATGGCTTTAGCAAGATTGCGTGCGAAGCCTGCGAATCCGTAAGCGTCCTGCTTCGGATTGGTAACGGGGATGTCGGAGCTCAGTTGTGCTTTGTAGTTCATTGCTTCCCTTGAGAATCCTTGGTTCTGCGCGTTCAGTGGGCTCGATTTGAACCTGCCTCGTCTGCATGAGCGAAAGACGATTTGGCTGGTTTGTCGATTGGAATACGACCACGAACAAGCGCAGACGGCTGGCTGCGCCTATCGAGGCCGACCCGCGGAGCCTATCCTAGCGTCCGCATTGATTCGCTCGCTCGCCACGACGCGATTGATCAGGTCGTGCTGCAGAACCTTGCTTTGCCACGTTGGTCTTCTTCGCGGCGCGCTTCTGAATACTCGGCCAACAAAGTTGCAAAAGCCATGGGCCGGTGTTGTGCTTGGCGGCGGACGCAACTTTGTTGCCGGTCAGGCGAGAACCCTGACCGTATGCCGAAAGCCTGCTAGGCGTCTGACTCCCTCGGTGTGGCAGTGAGAGGGGCCGACAGGCAGCTTTAGGGCAGCGAGATCGGGACAGCAGATGTCGGCTTCGGGTCGAGGCTGTGTGGAAACGCAAAAAACTATTAATGGCTGAACAATCCAACTGGCAGATTTCAGGCAAGCACGACTGAGGCGCCTTCGACGCCAAGA